>NZ_JBHWDU010000057.1:0-55747 GCF_042734825.1 Kitasatospora sp. NPDC059648
GGGCGCGGGCGCGGGGGGCGCGCTGCGGGGGGGTGGGGGGGCGAATGCGGGGGTGCCCTGGGGCGGGGGGGGTGGGGGGTGGGGGCGCGGCTGCGGGTGCGGCCGCCCGCGACTGGCGGGCGGCCGCACCCGTGGTGCGCTGGGTGGAGCGGGCTTCCGGGCCTACGAGGTCTTCAGCAGCGACCAGCTCTGGTACGGGCGGCCGTTCGGCTGCTGGAGCTCCAGCAGCCAACCACCGTAGTACCAACGGTCACTGAGCCCGAGCACCAGGTTGGAACCGTCCGCCGCGAGGGTGAACCCGCCGTCGCCGGAGGCGAGTTGCCACTTCTGCGCGGCGGCGTCGGCGCACGGCTGCTGCGCCACGTACTGCCCGGCGACCGGAGTGCCGCCGAGCTGGAGGCACTTGCCGGAGCGGGCCGACTTGATCCGCACGGCACCGTTCCCGGCGTCCTCGAACAGCCACTTCTGGTTGGCATAGCCGGTGCGCTGGTAGCCGATCGCCACGGTGCCGTCGTTCATGGAACTGCCCCACAGGTCGGCGGCCTGGCCGGTGAGGCCGTTGACCATCGTGTAGTGGCTGCCGGGCTGCGGGCGGCCGGCGTCGGCGAGGGTGTGGAAGCTCGCCTGGCGGCCGGGCTTGCCGACGTTCCCGGCCGCGTCGCGGACGGCGACGGCCACGGTGTAACCGGTACCGGGGGCCAGCCGGACCACGCCGACCACGGTCGAGCGGACGGTGCCGATGGTCTGGCCGTTCAGCTGGACGTCGTAGCCGGCGGCGGCCGGGACGGCGTTCCAGCTCAGCATGACCGAGTTCTGGGTGACCTGACTGGTCGACACATCGGGTCCGGTGCCGCCCGTGGTCGCGGTCGGGGTCGGCGACGGCGACCCGGTCGGCGTGGCGGTGGGGCCGCCGGTGGGCGTCGGGGACGGCGAGGGCGTGCGGGTGGGCGTGCCCGTGGCCGTCGGGCTGCCGGTCGGAGTCGGGGTCGGGGTCGGGGTGGGCGTGGGGTTCGGGCCGGTGCCGTTGCCCGCGATGAGGAAGCGGTTGTTCGCGACGTTCCAGTGCGTGGCCAGGTAGCTTCCGGGCGCGGGGTTCGTGTTGTAGTAGTCGTCGTGGTTGCAGTCGAGCCGGTCGTCATGGGATCGGTCCGGGCAGACGGTCCGCATCTGCGGGTAGTAGGGGGCGTCCGAGTAGCACATGATGTCCCACTCGTCCGTGCAGTGGCCCGCCTTGCTGGAGTTCGGCGCGCTGTTGTTCACCGCGCCCAGGTTGTGGCCGAGTTCGTGGGCCGCGGTGGAACCGCTCCAGCATCCGGAGTCGGTCCGGCCGTACGAGGGGCCGAAGTTGCTCAGGTTGTCCTGGCCGGAGCGCTCGTCACCGGCGAAGGTGCCGATGCCGCAGTACACCTTGGCATCGGTGAACATCATGTACTTGCGGTCCTTGCGGTTGAACCCCTGCGCGGCCAGCGCGCGGTTGCTCGCGTTGAAGTCCTGGATCTCGGCGTCCGAGATCTGCACGTTCAACACCGAGGCGGTGCAGTCGGGTTCGGTGACGAAGCGGACGTGCCGCACCCCACCGGTCTCGGCGGCGCTGGCGTTGTAGATGACGTCGACGTCCGCGGCCCACTTCTTGAACGAGGCCAGGTACTGGGCGAACCGGTCGTTGCCCGGGGTGTGCACGTACACCACCTGGACGCGGTTGCCGCTGCTGCCGTCGCCCTCGCAGACCAGGCCCGATCCCGCCGCCGGGGACGCGGCCCCCTGCGGCGCGGCGGCGGTGCCGGAGTCACCGAGCAACGCCTTCTGGGCGGCGTCGAGGACGGGGGCGCCGCCCTTCAACAGATCGGCGGCCGCGGGCGGTTGGGCGCCCGCCGACGGGGTGAGCGCGGGCGCCTGGGCGGCCGGGGCGGCGACCGGCGGGACGTCCTTGTGGACGTCCACGTCCTTCGGCGGCGCGTCCGGGCCGTGGCTGCACTGGGTGCTGCCGGTGACCTCCAGCATGCTGCCGCAACGGTCGCTGGTCGGCAGGCTCAACCCCGCGTAGACCAGGCCGCGGTCGGGCTGGTCCTTGGGTATCGCCTTGGGCGGGGCGGCCTTCTCGTCCCGCTTCGGGGCGGGCGCCCGGGTGGCACCCTCGGCGGTGCCGGTCTCCCCCGACCCGCCGTCGTCCGCGACCGCGTCGACCGGCGCGTCCGCC
Organism: Kitasatospora sp. NPDC059648; assembly: GCF_042734825.1. Classification (NCBI taxonomy): domain Bacteria; kingdom Bacillati; phylum Actinomycetota; class Actinomycetes; order Kitasatosporales; family Streptomycetaceae; genus Kitasatospora; species Kitasatospora sp. NPDC059648. Next base: position 2,198 of record NZ_JBHWDU010000057.1, read on the forward strand.
ACCGCCACGGCGTTGTGCACGGCCCCCGGCTCCATCGCGGTGCGCAGGCCCAGGGCGCCCGCGACCAGTCCGGCCGCCACCGCCACGGCGACCAGGGCACTCCTACGGGTGAGCCTGCGGCGCCTGCGCCGACGGAGCTCGCTGCTCCGGTGTCCCATCGCGTTCCTTTCCTCGTGCGACGGTCCGCGCCCGGTGATGCGGGGCTCGGACCTTCCGACACAAGGGAGAGCGAGCGAGACGGCAGGGAATAACAGAAACCTCTTGCGAAACTCCCGGACGCGTTCGAAACGACCGTCACGGCACCCCGCAGGTTCGGCCGAGCGAAGGCGGCGGGCGGGGCCGGAGAAGAGCGGACGGCGGGCGAGGACGGCAGGCGAGGGCAGCGGCGCGCGGGGCCGGAGAAGGGAGGGCGGCGGCGGGCGGGGCCGGAGAAGAGAGGACGGCGGGCATGAAGGTGCCGGGGAGCGCACTCGGGGGGTGCACGCTCCCCGGCATGGGGTGGTGGCGGCCACCCGGCCGGAGCCCCGGGGCCTGCGGCTCCGTCGGCCGTGACGAATGCCAGACCCCCGACAGGTCGTGACCAGTGCCCTGACCAGGGAAGTTCCCGCCCAGGACATGCCATCGCCACCCGGCGCATGACGCCACGCCATCTCGGCCCGGGCGCTCAGGCCGCGACCTCGGTCCCGGCCGCCCCGCACCCGCCGTGCAGCCGGGCCAGCGCGGCGGCGAGCACCGCGCGGTCCCCCGCCAGCCACAGCCGCAGCGCGGCGGAGAGCGCGGCACTGGCCGGGCCGACCGCCGACCCTCCGGTGCGCACCAGCCGCTCGCCCAGCAGCGGCAGCAGGTCCGCGACCGGGGCGGGCAGCCAGAGCGTCACCGCGCACGGCGCGGGCCGGGCGAGGACCCGCAGCAGCGGCAGCACCGAGCCGTCGTCGTGCAGCGCCGGGATGACCTCCAGCAGCCCGTCGACCGCGACGCCGGAGACGTCGCCGCCGTGGCCGCGCGCGAGCTCCCGCAGCAGCGCGCGTTCGGCGGCGGAGATCCGGACGGTCAGCATGACCTCGTCGTCGCAGTCCATGGTCCCGGTCCTCTGTCGTGGAGTTGGTGGCGCTGGAGGTGGTGGAGTCTGGAGTTGGTGGCGCTGGCGGCGGTGGAGTCCGGAGGTGGTGGCGCCGGAAGCGGTGGAGCTTCCCTCGGGTCAGCCCCGTACCGAGGAGACTCCCGCCCCGGGGCCACCCTCCGCTACCGGCGTTGTCGGGCCGTAGTGGCCGCCGCGCGGATACGGATCATCAGGCCCCCTTCTTCACCGGCCATGCTGGCCCTCGCCCGCACGGCCGTGCGAGGGCCGAAAGACCCTGCCGTCCCGGCGGTGCGCGAACCGCCGCGACTCAGGCGTCCCAGCAGGTCAGGCCGGTGGGGCGGGACGTACCGTCGGACGGGACGGGAATCCGCGCGGACCGGGCCCGGACGTATCGGCCGTTGGAGTGATCCGGGCGCGTTCGGCGCAACGCCCACCGGACCGGCGCGTTTCCCATGACGTGCGCCCTCCGCTCCCCGGCGCACGCGGGGCCGCGCACGCCCCCGCCTCCCGGCCGGCCGGTGCCCTCCCCCGGCACCGTCCGCGCCCGTCCGCCCTGATGAGAGGAAGTGTCATGAACCTGCTGCCCAACGCGCCGCTGACGGAGACACGGAAACGGATCGTCCCCCCGAGAACCACGTCGCCGACCGTCCCCACCGTCCGCGCCGCCGCGCCCCCGCTCGCCCCGGGCGCGCTGCCCGGCCTCGGCCACGCCGCCGCCCTGCTGCGCGACCCGCTCGGCTTCCTCGGCTCGCTGGCCCGCCTCGGCGGCGTGGTCCGCATCCGCCTCGGGCCGCGCACCGTCTGCGTGGTGACCGATGCCCGGCTCGTCCACACCCTGCTCGTCGCGCTCGCCCACGACTGTCCGCGCGGCGCCGTCCAGGACACCCTGAGGACGGCCTTCGGGGACGGTCTGCTGATGTCCGAGGGCCAGGCGCACCGCGACCGCCGCCGGATCATCCAGCCCGTCTTCGGCCCGGACCGGATGGCCGGGTACCTCACCGTGATGCACCAGGTCACCGAGGAGCGGGCCGGGCGCTGGCGTCCCGGCCAAATCCTGGACGTGGCCGCGGAGATGAACCACCTGGCGCTGGAGATCGTCACCCGCTCGCTGTTCGGTGCCCGGCTCAGCGAGGACGCCACCCTGGCCTTCCACCGAGCCCTGCCCGACCTGGTCAAGGGGCAGATCGTCCAGTCCCTCTACCCCCACCCGGCGTTCGCCCGCCTGCCGCTGCCCGTCAACCGGCGCTTCGACGCCGCCGTCCGGGTGCTCAACCGGGTGGTCGACCAGGCCGTCAACGGCCCTGCCGGAACAGCACGTCCGGACCGGAACCGGGGCAGCCTGCCGGCCCTGCTCCGGGCCGCCACCGACCCGGCCACCGGCCGTCCGCTCACCGAGGCCGACGTCCGCTCCGAGGCGATCACCATGTTCGGCGCCGGCACCGAGACCGTCTCCACCACCCTCACCTGGCTGCTGGACGAACTCCTGCGCCACCCCGAGGTGGAGGCCCGCGTCCTCGCCGAGCTGGACGAGCACCTGCCCGCCGGCACCACCCCCACCCCGGAGGCGCTCGGCCGGCTCGTCTACACCCGCAGCGTCACCCAGGAGGCGGTGCGGCTGCACGCGCCCAACGCCTTCCTGATGCGCACCGCCCAGGTGCCGGTGGACCTCGGTCCGTACCGGATCCCGGCCGGCACCGAACTGCTGTACAGCCTCACCGCACTGCACCGCGACCCGGTGCGCTACGACGACCCGCTGAGCTTCCGGCCCGAGCGCTGGCAGGACGGCGGCAGGCTCGGCCGGCCCTCCTTCCTGCCGTTCGGCGCGGGCAAGCACAAGTGCATCGGAGAGGCCTTCGCCTGGGCCGAGCTGACCGTCGCGGCGGCCGCGATCCTGCGCCGCTGGCGGCCGGTGGCGGTGCCGGGCTCGCACGCCCGGGAGGTGGTGTGGACGACCGTCCAGGCCCAGGGGCTGCGGGTCCGGCTGGCGCCCCGCACGCAGCCCGCCGCGGTGGCCGAAGGCCCCGCCCGGACGGAGGTGGTGAACCGGCCGCTCCCCGCCGGCTGCCCGTTCACGGGCACCGCGGCCACCACCGCCGTCCCGGCCCCGCGGCCATCCGCCGCACTGCGCGCCGCCGCCGACCGGCACGCCGACTGGACGGTCCGCCACGGCCTGCTCGCCCCGGCCGAGCTGCCCGGCTACCGGGCCTACGCGCTGCACGAGCTGATCGGCCACGCCTTCCCGCGCGCGCGGGGCACCGAACTGGACCTGCTGGTCGACGTGCTGGGCTGGTTCACCGTCCTGGACGACCGCTTCGACGGCCCGCCCGGACGCCGCCCCGCCGAGGCGCACGCGCTGGTCGACCCGCTGATCTCCGCCCTCGACGGCGACGTCCGCCCGGCCACCCCGGACGACCGGCTGCTCACCGCCTGGCGGGAACTGTGGCAGCGCCAGAGCGAGTCGGCCTCCCCCGCCTGGCGCGCCAGGGCGGCCGGCGAGTGGCGCGCCTGCCTGGCCACCTTCCCCGCCGAGGCCGAGCACCGCGCGCGCGGCACCGTCCCCTCCCTCGGCCTGGCGGACACCATGCGACTGCGCCGCCACGGCAGCTGCCTCTACCCGTTCATGAACATACTGGAACGGGTCCACGGCGCCGACGCCCCGGCCGCCCTGCACGCGGAGCCCGCACTGCACCGCCTGCGCGCCAACACCGCCGACGCCGCGACGCTGATCAACGACCTCTACTCGCTGGAGCGGGAGGAACGGCAGACCGCGGCCGCCTTCAACACCGTCCTCACCCTGCAACGGATCCGCGGCTGCACCCGCAGCCGGGCCGTCCGCGCGGTCCGCGCCCGGGTCGTCCGACTGCGCCAGGAGAACGAGGAGCTGCGCCGCGACCTCGGCCGCCGGCACCCGGCCGGGCGCTGGTACCTGGACGGTACCCGGGAACTGGTCGCCGGTGTCCAGGCCTGGACCAGCACCAGCGACCGCTACCTGGTGCCGGGCGGCCGCGGCCGCTGAGGCCCGGTCGGGGTACGCGGGGTCGGGCTACTTGCGGCCGCCGAGCGCGAAGAGCAGCAGGACGAAGCCCGCGAACAGGTGCGTGGCGAAGATGTAGATCCCCGCGCGGAGCAGCATCGCCTTGCGGCGGCGCTTCTCCTCGCTCGTACCGTCGCCCTTCGCCGGGCTGTCGGCGCTGTCGGCGGTGTCGCTCATGGTGCGGCTCTCCTCGGGGTCGGGCGCGGGCTGCGGGCTTCTGGCTGTGGGCTCAGCGGGGTGACCGGCCGCCGGGAGCCCGCAGTTCGGTGAGGAGCGCGCCCTGGTCGGTGATCAGCTCGGTCAGGATCCGGCGCGCCGCGCGCAGCAGCTCGGCGACGTCCGGGGTGCTGAGCGCGTACACCACCGTGTTGCCCTCGCGGGTGGCCGTGACCAGCTGGGTGCGGCGCAGCACCGCGAGCTGCTGGGAGAGGTTGGACGGCTCGACCTCGATCTCCGCCAGCAGCTCGCGCACCGGCCGGGGTCCGTCCTGGAGCAGTTCCAGGACCCGGATCCGGACCGGGTGGCCGAGGGTGCGGAAGAACTCCGCCTTGGCCTGGTACAGCGGGACCGGCATCGCCCGTGCCCTCCCTCGGATCCGGTTCGGTGGTCGTCCGGCCGGGCGGGGTCCGTGCCGCGGCCGACAGGCATCATCGCGACAGATGAAGATTTCTTCAAGTCGTCACAGCGGAAGGTGACCTCCCCCACACCGCCGGCCGCGCCGGCACGCGTGAGAGCCGAGCCCGGGGCGCTGCCAGCTCCCGGGATCGGCAGTTCGGGTGACTGGCCGTCAGCAGATCACCGGCGGTTCCGCCGGGGCCGGGGCGGACCGGGCAAGCTTTTCCCCGTCCGGTCCGACCGGCGGCCCCCGGCCGCCCCGCCCAGCAAGGCTTTCCTCCCATGCCGTTCCGTTCCGCACCCGAAGCAGGGCGTCTGGGCACCGTCGCGGCGGCGCTGCTCGCCCTCACGGCCCTCCTGGGCGTCGCGCCGGCGCCCGAGCCGCTGCTCGGCTCCGAAATCCGCCGGATCCCGACCGAGGAGCGCGTCCTCGCCCTCACCTTCAACGCCGCCTGGAACGAGACCGGACTCGACACCGTCCTCGCCGTCCTGCGCGACCGGGCCGCGCCGGCCGTCTTCTTCCCCACCGGCGACTTCGCCGACCACCACCCCAACGCCCTGCGGGCCGTCGCCGCCGCGGGCCACGGCCTCGGCAACCACTCCTACAGCCATCCCGACTTCACCGCCCTCACCCCCGAACAGGCCAGGAGCGAGGTGCGCCGCGCCGACACCGCGATCCGCCGGGCCTCCGGCGCCGAACCGCTGCCGTTCTTCCGCTTCCCCTACAGCGCGACCAGCCCGCAGGCCGTCGCCACCGTCAACGGTCTCGGCTACGCCGACCTCGAATTCACCGCCGACACCAAGGGCTACCTCGGCCCCAGCCACGGCATGACCGCCGACCGTGCCGTCCAACGCGCCCTCGACGCCCTCACCCCGGGCGCCGTCCTCCAGCTCCACGTCGGCACCGGCGAGGAGAGCGGCCCCGACACCTGCCTCGACGCCGAGGCGCTCCCCCGCATCATCGACGGCGCCCGCGCCCGCGGCTACCGCATCATCGACCTGCGCTCCCTGCTGAACCGCTGATGCCGGCAAGGCCGTCGACGGAGCCGTCGGCGGGCCCCAGGAACAGCGCCGCCAGGCGCGGCAGGCGCCGGTGCGTCTCAGCCGGGTCGTCGAAGTCGAAGTCCTCGCCCAGGTCGGGCTCGGGCAGCGGCGGCCGGACGGCACGGCGGCGGGCGCAGGCCGGCTCGAGGCGCCCGCCGTCCCCCGTCGGCCGCGCACGCAACGGCCCGGACCCGCCCCCGCTCAGCCCAGAGCTTCCCGCAGGGCGTCCACCCGGGCCACGGCCCGGGTGAAGGCCCTACGGTCGAGGCCGCCGGAGTCCAGCGCGGCTGCCAGGGCGGCCGTGGCGTCCTCGCCCTGCCGGGGGTCACGGGCGGAGCAGAGGATGAGGTCCATGCCGGCTGCCGCGGCGGCGACGGCGCGGGGGCCGGTGGGGCCGTACGGGGTAAGGGCGTCGGCTTCCAGGGCGTCGGTGATGGTGACGCCCTGGAAGCCGAGGCGGTCGCGGAGTTCGCCCTGGATCACGGTGGGCGAGAACCCGGCGGGGCGGTCGGGGTCGAGCGCCGGGTAGACGGCCCAGGAGGCCATCACCAGGCGCACGCCCGCGGCGACGGCGGCGCGGTACGGGGCTTCGCCGCGGGTGCGCAGCTGGTCGAGCGGGACGGGGAGCGTGACGGGGCGGGCGTCGGTGTTCTCGTCGCGGGCGGCAGCGCCGAGGCCGGGGAAGTGCTTGGCGGTGGCCGCCACGCCCCGGCTCTGCTGGGCGGCGAGGAAGGCGCTGCCCAGTTCACCCACCCGGGTGGGGTCCTGGCCGTAGGAGCGTTCGAAGTGATCGATGAAATTGTCGGGGGTGTCGTACACGTCGAGCACCGGGGCGAGGTTGACGTTCAGCCCCGCACCGGCGAGCGTCCCGGCGGCGCCGGTGCCGGACTGCACGGCGGCGGTGAGCGGATCCGGGGCCGTGCCGGTGCGGCGGGCGGAGAGTTCGGGCGCGCCCGGCAGTCGGCGGACCTTGCCGCCCTCCTGGTCGGTCATCAGCAGCAGCGGTCGCGGGTGCGGGGCCTCGGCGGCGGCCTGCTTCAACTGGCCTATGGATTCGGCTAGTTGCTCCGGGCTGGTGACGTTCTCACCGAACAGGATCACCCCGGCTGCCCGCCCCTCCCGGATCGCGTCCAACGTCTCGGTCGGCGGGGTCGGGCCTGGGTAGGAGAGCACGATCCGACGCCCCGCGAGCGCGCGGGAGTCCTCGGGCCGGACGGTCATCGGCGCGGTCCTCTCGGCGTGGGCGCCGCTGCGGTGCGTCGCCGACCCGGCCGGCGCCGGCCCCAGCGCGGCCCCCACCACCAGCAGAACCGAGGCCAACTGGGCAACATGCCGGAACGGGGCCATCACGCCTCCAGGGTCGGCAACGGCATACGGTCGGTCAGCGTACCCAGGAACGGGCCGTCCGGCAGCCCGGCGAAAGCCGTAACGTTTCTCCGCCCCGCGACGCCGGCGTGACCGGATGTTCGACCACCTGGAACTCCGGATGCCGGGCCCTGACGACCGCGGGCCCACGGTGCGGTTCCCGGTCAACGGCGAGGACGCCATCGAGGACGCGGTCGGCCCCGACGGCCGCGGCAGGTCGCCCCTGGCCCTGTTCCCCGCGGGCGGCGCGAACCCGCTGCGGGTGACCGGGGCACCGCGCCGGGTGAAGCCGGGCGAGCCCGACCGCGCCGGCGGATGCTGCGGCTACCTGTCCGCCGTCGTGCGGCGGATCGACGACGTCGTGCCCTGGTCCGACTGGGTGATGCCCGTCGACGCCACCCGACCGCTGGAGTGCACCTTCGAGGCCGCCCGGTACGAGGCCGGCCGAGCCGGCTCGGGTCGAGGCCGACACCTGGTGGCGGCCGGAGGCCTGAGCGCACGTCCCTCATCACCGCCCCACGGCCGGGTCGGGGCTACCGCGAGGAGGACCGACGCCCCGCGCGCCGCACCAGTTCCCCGAGGACGGCCACCCCTTCGGCGATCTCGCCCGGTGAACGGGCCGCGTAGCCGAGCACCAGACCGGGCGGGTAGGGGAGGCGGGCGTGCCAGGACAGCGGCTGGGTCTTGACCCCGCGGGCGAGCGCGGCGGTGGCCAACTCGGTGTCGCTGCACCCGATTTCCTCGGGAAGAGTGAGCATCAGGTGCAGCCCGGCCGCCGCGCCGTGCACCGTGGCGGCGGGCAGGTGGGTGCGGATGGCGGCGATCATGGCGTCCCGACGGCGCCGGTGGCGGCGGCGCAACAGCCTCAGGTGGCGCTCCAGTTCGCCGGATTCCATCAGCCGGGCCAGCACCAGCTGGGGAAGGACCGGGTTGCCGAGGTCGGCGAAGCGCTTGGCGTCCAGCACCGCGTCGCGCAGTCGCGGGGGCACCAGCAGCCAGCCGGTGCGCAGCGCGGGGGCGAGCAGTTTCGAGATGCTGCCCGCGTAGCAGACCCGCTCGGGCAGTTCGGCTCGCAGGGCGGGCAGCGGCGGGCGGTCGTAGCGGTGCTCGGCGTCGTAGTCGTCCTCGATGAGCAGTCCTCCTTCGGCCGCCCAGCGCAGCAGTTCGCGCCGCCGTTCACCGCCGAGGACGACACCGGTCGGGTACTGGTGGGCGGGGGTGAGCAGGACGGCGGGAGCGCGGGTGGCGCGCAGGGCGTCGACCCGGATGCCCTCGGCGTCGACCGGGACGGGCGGGGTGGCGGCGAGCCAGTGGGCGAGGTGCTGGCGGGCCCCGAGCGACCCCGGGTCCTCGACCGCGACCTCGGTGATGCCCGCCCGTTCGAGGGCCCGGCCGAGCAGGGCCAGCGCCTGGGCCGTCCCGGCGACGACGAGCACCTCCTCGGGGTCGGCGCGGATTCCCCGGTTGCGGGCGAGCCAGTGGGCGACGGCCTGCCGCAGGGCGGGCGTGCCCCGGACGTCGCCGTAGCCGAGGTCGTGGGCGGCGAGGCCGTCGAGGACGGCCCGTTCGGCGCGCAGCCAGGCGGCACGGGGGAAGGCGGCGAGATCGGGCACGCCGGGGGTGAGGTCGATCCGGGCGGCGGTGCCGCGCAGGTGGTCGAACACCTCGGGGCCGGGGTCGTCCCGGAACAGGGCGGGTGCGGGGCGGGGCGGGGGGACGTCCTGCGGTGCGGCGGGCGTCAGGGCGACGACGACGGTGCCGCCCCTGCGCCGCCCGGCGAGTTGGCCCGACTCGGCGAGGCGCCGGTAGGCGTCGGTCACCACCCCTCGGGAGACGCCGAGTTCGGCGGCCAGCACCCGGCTGGCGGGCAGTCGGCTGCCCGCCGGGAGGCGTCCGTCGGCGACGGCCTCGCGCAGCCTGCCGGCCAGCCAGTCGGTGAGGCCGCCGGGCGGGGCGTCGGCGGTGTCGAGCTGGAGGAAGTCCGCACCGGTCTCTTTGGACCTGTCGTCACCACGCTCTTTGGACCTGTTCACCGGTCCATAGTGGCGCGAGGGTTGAGCCATGACCACCGGAACCAGCGCCCACTCCCACCCCACCCCCTACGTCCACGGCTACTCGGACACCGAGGCGCAGCGCCTCGGCGACCAGGCCGACACCCTCGCCGAACTGCTGCACGCGGGCACCGCCTACCCGGCGGGCAGCCGGGTCCTGGAGGCGGGCTGCGGGGTGGGCGCGCAGACCGCGCACCTGCTGTCCGCCAGCCCCGGCATGCTGCTGACGGCGGCGGACGTCTCCGCGGAGTCACTGGCCCAGGCCCGGGCCCGGATCGCGGACGTGGCGCCGACCGCCCGGGTGACCTGGCACCACGGCGACCTGCACCGACTGCCCTTCCCGGACGGCGCGTTCGACCACGTCTTCCTGTGCTTCGTGCTGGAGCACCTGCCCGACCCGGCGGCCGGGCTGGCCGCGCTGCGGCGGGTACTGCGGCCGGGCGGCACGATCACGGTGATCGAGGGCGACCACGGCTCGGCCTTCTTCCATCCGGAGACCCCGGCGGCCCGCCGCACCATCGACCACCTGGTGCGGCTCCAGGCCGGGGCGGGCGGCGACGCCCTGCTGGGCCGTCGGCTGTACCCGCTGCTGACGGCGGCCGGCTTCGCGGACGTGACGGTCCGCCCCCGTACGGTCTACGCGGACGGCGACCGCCCGGCCCTGGTCGACGGTTTCACCCTGCGGACCTTCGTCGCGATGGTCGAGGCCGTCCGGGCGGAGGCCCTGGCCGCCGGGCTGACCAGCGCGGAGGCCTTCGACCGCGGCATCGCCGACCTGCGCCGGGCGGCCGAGCCGGGCGGGACGTTCCACTACACCTTCTTCAAGGCGGTGGCCGTCAACCCCTGAGGCAGGCCGCGGGCCGGCCGTTCCACCGCCGACTCCCTCCGCCCGGAGAGCGGTTCACGCCGGCACGAGCAGGTCCGTCCTGCGGAGCCCTCAGCGGCGTCGGGCCGTGCGGCAACAGGCCGAGTTCCGCCATCCGGTCCGCGGTCACACCCATGCAGGCCGGTATGCCGGGCGGCGGCTCCGGTGACGCGTCGCGGATGGCCTTGATCGCCTGGACGTGGCGCCCGGCGGCGAGGTCCACGTCCACCGGGCGGCGGGCCCCGGCGGGGAGTGCGTACCAGATCGGGTCGTCCATGGCCGCCATCCAAGGGGACGGCGACCGGCCCGGCAAGCGGTTAACGGGCTGAACGGTTGACCGGGTGACCCGGCGGGCGGTTGGCCGGTCGTCAGCCGGAGCCCTCGCCGAGGTCCGCGAGCAGGGCGCGCATCCCCTCGATGAGCGCCGCCTTCTGAGCCTCGTCGAGGCCGGCCAGCATGCGGTGCTCGTTGGCGACGTGGGCGGGCAGGGCGCGGTCGATCAGCGCGTGGCCCTCGGGGGTGAGTTCGACGTCGCGGCTGCGGCGGTCGTGGTCGCTGCGGGTGCGGGTGACCAGACCGCGGGCCTCCAGGCGGTCCAGGCGCTGGGTGATCGCGCCGGAGGTGACCATGGCGGACTCCATGAGCCCGGTGGGGGTGAGGCGGTACGGGGGCCCGCTGCGCTTGAGGGTGGCCAGGACGTCGAAGGAGGGGGCGTCCAGGCCGTGCTCGGCGAAGGTGCGGTTGAGTTCGGCGTCCACCAGGCGGTAGAGGCGCTTGAGCCGACCGAACACCTCCATCGGGGAGACGTCCAGGTCAGGGCGCTCGGCGCCCCATTGCGCGACGACGCGGTCGAGATGATCTGCCACGGGCTCAGGGTAGGCGATCCCCGCGAGTTTCCTTAGCGATGAGGTAACTGTGAGCCACATCACCGACGGATCCCCCCGATGATGCCTTAGCGCTGAGATACATTGACTTAGTGCTAAGCAATCGCCTCGCCGTCGTGCTGGTCACGGCCCTCGCCCCCGCCGTCTGGGGGACGACCTACCTCGTCACCACCGAGATGCTCCCGCCCGACCGTCCGCTCCTCGCCGCCGTCATCCGCTGCCTGCCCGCAGGGCTGCTGCTGATCGCCCTCACCCGCGCCCTGCCGGAGGGCGGCTGGTGGTGGCGCGCGCTCGTCCTCGGCGCGCTCAACATCGGAGGCTTCCAGGCCCTGCTGTTCATCGCCGCCTACCGCCTGCCCGGCGGGATCGCGGCCACCGTCGGCGCCGTCCAGCCGCTGGTCACCGCCGGCCTCTCGGCCGCCCTGCTGGGCGACCGCCTCACCCTGCGCACGGTGCTGTCCGGTATCGCGGGGGTGGCCGGCGTCAGCCTGCTGGTGCTGCGCGCCGACGCCCGGCTCGACGCGATCGGGGTGGCCGCCGCGCTCGGCGGCGCGGTGGTGATGGCCTTCGGCGTCGTGCTCTCCAAGCGCTGGGTCTCCCCCGCGCCGCTGCTCGCCACCACCGGGTGGCAGCTCACCGCCGGCGGCCTGCTCCTGGTGCCGGTCACCCTGCTGACCGAGGGTGCCCCGCCCACCCGCTACACCGTCGACAACGTGCTCGGCTACACCTACCTCTGCCTGGTCGGCGCGGCCCTCACCTACGCGATCTGGTTCCGCGGCCTGCGCGCCCTGCCGCCGACCTCGCTGTCCTTCCTCGCCCTGCTCAGCCCGGTGGTCGCCACCCTGGTCGGCTGGCTGGCGCTCGGGCAGGACCTCAGCCCGCTGCAGGCACTCGGCGCGGTGGTCGTGCTCGGTTCGCTGGTCGTCGCCCAGACCCAGCGGCCCCGCACCACCGCCTCCGTGCCCGCCTCCGTGGCCGCCCCCGCGCCGGAGCGGGGGGACGCGGTACCGGGCGTCCGGCCGAGCCCGCTGCGCGAGAGAGCCTGATCCCGCGCCAGCCGCCGCACGCCCTCCCGCAGTTCCGTTCCGAAGATCCGAGGAGAAACCTGATGCGCATCACCGTGTTCGGCGCCACCGGCAACGTCGGCCGCCGGGTCGTGACCGAGGCGCTCGCCCGTGGCCACGAGGTCACCGCCGTCGTCCGCAACCCGGCCAAGCCGCACGGCCTGCCGTCCGGCGTCACCGTCGCCGTCGGCGACGCGAGCGCCCCCGAGGACGTCGCCCGGCTCTCCGCCGGGCAGGACCTGGTGATCACCGCCACCCGCCCGGCGCCCGGCAGCGAGCACGAACTGGCCGCCGCCACCCGGGGCCTGTTGGCCGGCCTGGCCGGCACCGGCGTCCGCCTGCTCGCCGTCGGTGGCGCGGGCAGCCTGGTCGTCCCGGGCACCGACGGAACGGTCCTGGTGGACTCCCCCGGCTTCCCCGACGAGATCCGGCCGATCGCGCTGGCCTGCGGCGAGCAGCTGGACCTCTACCGCGCGGACGAGAAGGTCGACTGGACGTACCTGAGCCCGGCCGCGCTGCTCGAACCCGGGGAGCGCACCGGCCGGTTCCGGCTCGGCCGGGACGAGCTGCTGGTCGACGCCGAGGGCAACTCGGCGATCTCGATGGAGGACCTCGCCGTCGTGCTGCTCGACGAGGCCGAGCAGCCCCTCCACCGGCGCGCCCGCTTCACCGCCGGGTACTGACAGCCTCCGGCGGCCACCGGACGGCCACCGACGCCCGCGGTGCCGGATACCCCCGCCTCGGGGTGTATCCAGCACCACCTCGAAGACGGTGTCCTGCATCATCGCGCGTCAGGTGCGGCGCCGGACAGGATCGTTCTCGTGAACACCACCGCATCCCGCACCCGCCGCACGGTCGCCGTCGTCGCCACCGCGGTCCTCGCCGGCCTCGCCCTGCCCGCCGCCGCGAACGCCGACTCCGGCCGCGACCCGGGCGACGCCCGACCCGTGCCCGCCCGCTACACCGGCCAGCAGCTCCACTGGCAGCCCTGTGACGGGCAGCCCGCGCTCGACTGCGCCACGATGGCCGTCCCCCGCGACTGGCACCAGCCCGACGCCGGACCGGACCTCTCCGTCGCCGTCTCCCGGCACCGCACCGCCGACCGGGCGCACCGCAAGGGGACGCTGATGGAGACCGCCGGCGGTCCGGGCGGGCAGGGGCTGCTGCGGCCGATGGACCTCCTCCAGGGCGCCCCGGGGGTGGCCGCCGCGTACGACATCGTCAGCTTCGACCAGCGCGGCGTCGGCCGCAGCACCCGCGCCGAGTGCCAGACCCCGGAGCAGTTCCAGGAGTTCCTGGCCGGGGACTGGCGCGACCGGTCCCCCGAGGCGATCGACCGGGTCGTCGCCAACTCCCGCGAGCTGGTGGCCAGTTGCAAGGAGCACAGCGGCGACCTGCTGCCGTACCTGACCACCGAGCAGACCGTCCGCGACATGGACCTGTTCCGCTCACTGCTCGGCGAGAAGAGGATCAGCTACTACGGCGCCTCCTACGCCACCATGATCGGCGCCTACTACGGCACGCTCTTCCCGCACCGGGTCGAGCGGATGGTGCTGGACAGCAACATCGGCTTCGAGGGCACCTGGGAGCAGTTCGAACTGGGCCAGCCGATGAGCTTCCAGCGCCGCTTCGAGCAGGACTTCCTGCCCTGGATGGCCGCCCGGGACGCCACGTACCACTGGGGCACGACCCCGGCGGAGGTCGAGGCGCACTGGGAGCAGCGGCGCGCCGCCCTGCACGACCGGCCCATCACCGAGGGCTCGTTGACGCTCGGCCCCAACCAGCTGGACAACGGAACCATCAACGCGATCTACAGCGACAGGGCCTTTCCCCTCCTCGCCCAGGCGCTGACCGCGCTGGACGACTGGCAGGGCGCCGATCCGGCCGCCAAGCAGACCGCCCGTCAGCTGTTCGGCCAGTACCTCAGCCCGGGGTTCCTCGCCGAGTTCTTCTCGGTGACGTGCGGGGACACCAAGTGGACCAAGGACCTCGACACCTGGATCGAGCGCGGCGCGGAGAACACCGCCCGCTACCCGCTGGCCGGTGCCCGCACCCTCGCCTTCAGCTCGGTCTGCGCGCTCTGGCCGACGGACCCGGCACCCGAGGTCAAGGTCACCGGCGCCCACCTGCCGCCGGTGCTGATGCTCAACTCGCTGCACGACCCGGCGACGTACTACGAGGCGGCGCTCGGCGCGCACCGCGCACTGCGGGGTTCGAAGCTGGTCACCGTCACCAGCAACGGCAACCACGGCCAGTACCCGGCGTCCGACCCGTGCGTCACCGACACCGTCGAGCGCTACCTGCTGGACAGCCGGGTGCCTGAGCACGACCTGACCTGCCCGGCCGCGGCGGCCGGTTGAGCCGCACGGGCGTCAGCCGCGCTGTTGCGGCCGGAACCTGGTGCGCAGCCAGGCGGCGGCGACGGCCAGCCCGGCGAAGCCGCCCACGGCCAGCTTGATCCCGGCCCTGGCCACGATCCAGCCGACTCCGGGAACGGCCCAGCCCAGCCAGTGGAACATGGCCAGCAGGACCGCGCAGCCGCACAGGACGGCCAGCACGGTGGCGCCGACGGCGGCGCCCCGGGACAGCTCGCGCGGTCCACCGTCGCCACCGGTTCCGTCGGCGGCCGAAGTGGTGATCCCCGTCGTCCCGTTGGGCGCGCCGTCCGTCTCGTCGCCGGTCATCTCGTTCGTACCCCGATCGCCCATGAGGGCGATGATACGGCTTCAGCGGCAGGAGTGGTGGGTGTCACCGAGGTGCTCGCCGGTCTCCTCGTCGGGGAAGCTGACGGCCATGGTGACGCGGTACTCGAAGACGTCGTGGCAGTGCCCCGGCACCCGCGCCCAGGCGAGCGAGTGCACCTCGGCCTCGGGGGCCTGCCGGCACCAGGCGGCCGCCTCCTCCAGCGCGCGGGCCGCCGAACGGCCGGTGCACACCACGGCGGTGTAGGCGGCGACCGCGACGTCGCCGCCGGTGTTGCGGCCGCTGCGCGACACCGCCCTGACGGCAGCGGCGGCCTGGGTCAGGTCACGGGCCAGGTCGTCCACCACCCGAGGGGGCGCCGGCAGGACCACCGCCCCCTCGACGACGGTCTCCGGCAGGTTCGCGCTCACGGTTCGGGCCTCCATCCGCATGGTCACGCGGCACAGCATGCCGGACGGGATTTCCTGGCATGCTCACTTTCACCTGAACGTCATCCGTCCAGGGCCGAGTTGGGAACGCCCCCTGGCGCCGGCCCGTCCGCCCTGCTAGGGGAGGCCCGGCGCGCTACGGGGAATCCGCGCAGGTCGGAGGGGTCGCCCACGGGCGCCGCCGGGGAGCCCGGGACGGCGCCGCGTACCACCCCCGCGCCTCGAACCGCCGGTCCGACCGCCGGGGCGCCCCGGGGAAGGTCCCAACCCCAACCCCTGGCGCCGCGGCCCGGCCAACTCGCGTCCATGACGCGGGAGATGAGAAGGTCCTGAATTCCCCGGCGCGGGTCCGGGCCGGCACGACCGGGGCTGAGGTGCCGCGTTGACCCCTCGGGGGCGGCCGGTCGCCTCCCGTCCATCCTGTCCCTGTCAGATCGTCGTGATACTAATCGTCCGGGCGGCGGGCGCCGCCGCCTGGTGGGCGGACACGATGACGACGGCTCAGCCGTTCCGGGAGGTCCGGACGGCGACGGGGAGGGGCAGCAGATGGCGGCGAGGTTCGGCAGCGCCAAGGGCGGGCGCAAGGTTCGGCTCGGCAAGCGCGTCACGGGGACGGCGGCGGCGTTCGCCGCGCTGGCCGCGCTGACCGGCTCTCAGGTGTCGGGCCTCGGCCTTGCGCAGGTCGCGGCCGCCGACGCCGGCCCGGCGCAGGACGGCACCGCCCAGGGTTCGACCTCCGCCACTCCCTTCGGCGGCCCCGCGACCGGCGTACCCGGCGTTCCCGGCACCGCGGCCGACGGCGGCAGCGCCGTCCAGCTGCCGCAGCCGCCCGGCACCCAGCCCGGCCAGCCCGCGGCCGGCCCGTTCACCGCCACCGGCGCGGCGCTGCCCGCCACGGTCTTCGCCGCCTACCGCCAGGCCGAGGCCTCGCTCGCCCAGCACTCGCCGGTCTGCCACCTGCCCTGGCAACTGCTCGCGGCGATCGGCCAGGTCGAGTCCGGCCAGGCCAACGGCGGCCAGGTGGACGCCGCCGGACGGACGCTCACCCCGATCCTGGGCCCGGTACTGGACGGCAACGGCTTCGCCGCGATACCCGACACCGACGGCGGCCGCTACGACGGCGACTCGCGCTGGGACCGCGCCGTCGGCCCGATGCAGTTCATCCCGTCGACCTGGGCCTCCTGGGGCGTGGACGCCACCGGCAAGGGCACGGCCGACCCGAACAACATCTTCGACGCGGCCGAGACCGCCGGCCGCTACCTGTGCGCGGGCGGGCGGGACCTCTCCGACCCGTCCCAGCTGGACCGGGCAGTCCTCAGCTACAACGACTCCACCGAGTACCTGCGCACCGTCCGCAACTGGATGGCGCACTTCGGCAGCGGCCAGGTCACCACCGTCCCGGACCTGCCCGGCATCCCCGGCGCGCCGGTCACCTCGCCCTCGCCGTTCCTCCGCCCGTCCGGCACGACGGCGGGCACCTCGGGTGGCACCCCGACGGGCAACGAGGGCACGGGCACCAGCCCGACGCCGAACCCGCAGCCGACCGTGCCGCCGGTGACGCCGGCTCAGTCCCCGGCTCCGACGCCGACGACGACGCCGTCCGCGCAGCCGACCACCACGCCCACACCCAGCGGTTCGCCCTCGCCCTCCGCGAGCCCGACGGCCACCCCGAGCGGCAGTCCGTCCCCGACCGCCTCTCCCACCGGCACGCCGTCCGGCACCCCGACCGGTACGCCGACGTCCTGCCCGAGCCCGACGGCCACCGCAACGCCCACCGGCACCGCCGCTCCGAGCGGCACGCCGTCCCCGACGGCCACCCCGAGCGGCACCCCGTCCGCGACGCCCACCGCTCCCGGCTGCCCGACCCCCACTCCGAGCGGCTCCCCCAGCGCCACCCCGTCCGCCGGAGCGAGCGCCACGCCGAGTTCCTCGCTGTCGCCCTCGCCCACGGCGGCCGCGAAGAAGTAGCCCGCGCGCAGAACCGCCGACGGCGGCAGGACGGTCCGAGGACCGCCTGCCGCCGTCGCGCTTCCCGACGGGAGCCGGGCCCTACACCTCCTGCCCCCCGGGCGTTTCCTGCCCCCGGGCCGCCCGGTGCTCGCGCCAGCGGCCGAGCATCCCGTGCAGCTCGTCGATCATGAACTCGAAGAAGGCCGCGCTCTCCTCCAGCCGCTGCCCCGCCGCCGTGGCCGGGCCGACCGTCGCTTCCCCCTCCTTCAGCACCCGGACCCAGCGCAGCAGGAGTTCGTCGCGCCGGGTCAGCGACTCGAACCAGACGTCGTTGAGCACCCGGTAGCGGTCGCGCCGGGATCCGGGCTCGCGCTCCTTGGCGACCAGCCCGACCTGGATGAGGTAGCGCATCCCGCCGGAGACGGCCGCCGGGCTGATCCGCAGCCGCTCGGACAGCTCGGCGGAGGTCAGCACGCCGCTCTCCTCGGCCATCAGGCAGGAAAAGATCCGGGACGGCATCCGACCCATGCCCGCGACCACCAGCTCGGCCGCGAACCGCTCCACGAAGTCCGCCACGGCCCGGGGATCCTGCCCCTGCTCCGGCTCCCGTTCCACCGCTCTCCCCTTTCCGGAGATCATCCGCTCCCCGGTTCGAACCTTAACGCTTCCCAATATTCACATTTTTCTGAAACTACGGTAGTTTCAGAAGCATGACCAAGGCCATCGTCCTGTCCGGCCTGCGCAAGACCTTCGGCCGGACCACCGCGCTGGACGGCCTCGACCTGACCGTCGAGACCGGCGAGGTCCACGGCTTCCTGGGCCCCAACGGCGCCGGGAAGTCCACCACCATCCGCGTCCTGCTCGGCCTGCTGCGCGCGGACGGCGGCAGCGCCCGGCTGCTCGGCAAGGACCCGTGGAGCGACGCCGTGGAGCTGCACCGCCGCCTCGCCTACGTCCCCGGCGACGTCGAGCTCTGGCCCGACCTCACCGGCGGCGAGGCCATCGACCTGCTCTCCCGGCTGCGCGGCCGGCTCGACCGGCGCCGCCGGGACGAGCTGCTGGAGCGCTTCGACCTCGATCCGACCAAGAAGGGCCGCAGCTACTCCAAGGGCAACCGGCAGAAGGTCGCCATCGTGGCCGCGCTCGCCTCCGACGCCGAGCTCCTGCTGCTGGACGAGCCGACCTCCGGCCTGGACCCGCTGATGGAGGTGGTCTTCCAGGACGTCGTCCGCCAGACCAGGGAACAGGGCCGCACCGTCCTGCTCTCCAGCCACATCCTGGACGAGGTGGAGAAGCTGGGCGACCGCGTCAGCATCATCCGGCAGGGCCGGGTGGTGCAGACCGGCACCCTCGGCGAGCTGCGCCACCTCACCCGCACCACCGTCGAGGCGGAGACCAGCCGCCCGGTCACCGGACTGGACGGGCTGGCAGGAGTCCACGATCTGCGCACCGACGGTCCGCGCGTGCGCTTCGCCGTGGACGGTGCCCGGCTCGACGCCGCCGTGCGCGCACTGAGCGAGGCCGGGCTGCGCAGCCTGGTCAGCCACCCGCCCACGCTGGAGGAGCTGATGCTGCGCCACTACGGCGACGAGCTGGCCGCCAACGGGCACCGGAGCACCGACGAGGCCGTCCGGTGACCGCCCCCGCCGCCGCCCGCACCGCCCCGCACCGCGACACCGGCCGGGCCGGGGAACGCGCCCCCCTGGCCGGCACCGCCGCCCTGCTGCGCTTCGCGCTGCGCCGCGACCGGGTCCGGCTGTCCGCCTGGGTGCTCGGCCTGGCGCTGGTCACCCTGGCCACCGCCGACAGCGTCCGCACCGTCTACCCGACCGCCGCCGACCGCGCCTCGATCGCGCACGGCTCGGACACCCCGGCCCTGCTCGCCATGACCGGTCCGGCCCACTACCTGGCCGACTACACCTGGGGCGCGATGCTCGGCCACCGGCTGCTCGGTCTGCTGGTCGTCACGGCGGGCCTGATGAGCGTGCTGACCGTCACCCGGCACACCCGGGCCGAGGAGGAGAGCGGGCACGCCGAACTGGTCCGCTCGGCCGCCGTGGGCCGGCACGCCCAGCTCGCCGCCGCGCTGGCCACCGCCGCCGTCGCGGACCTCGCGCTCGGCCTGCTGATCGCCCTCGCCCTGCCCGGCCTCGGCGTCCCCGGCCTGACCGCCGACGGCGCGCTGCTCTACGGGGCCGCGACCGCCGCCGGAGGGCTGCTGTTCGGCGCGGTGGCCGCCGTGACCGTACAGATCACCGCACACGCCCGGACGGCCTCCGGGCTGGCCCTGGCCGTGCTCGGCACCGCCTACGCGCTGCGCGCCGCCGGTGACGCCGGGGAGAGCGGCCTCGCCTGGGCCTCCCCGATCGGCTGGCTGCAACGCAGCTACCCCTTCCTCGACGACCGCTGGTGGCCGCTGCCGGCCGCGTTGGCGCTGACCGCGGCCACCGCCGCGGCCGGGTTCGCGCTGAGCGCCCACCGCGACTTCGGCGCCGGACTGCGCGCCGCGCGCCCCGGCCCGGCCACCGGCAGCCCGTCCCTGGGCACCCCGCTCGGCTTGGCGCTGCGACTGCACCGCGGCCTGATCGGCGGCTTCGCGGTCGCCCTGCTGCTGCTCGGCGCGATGTACGGGTCGCTGCTCGGCCAGGCCGACTCGATGCTCAAGGACGTCGACCAGATCAGGCAGGCGCTGGCCCGGCTCGGCGGCCACACCCTCGCCGACTCCTTCGCCGCGCTGACCCTGCTGGTGGTCGCGGTGGTCGGCGGCGTCTACGCGGTGCTGGCGACGCTGCGCCCGCGCGCCGAGGAGAGCGCCGGGCGGGCCGTGCCGGTGCTGGCCACCGGGGTGTCGCGGTCCGGCTGGCTGGGCGGGCACCTCGCGGCGGCGCTGCTGGGCTCCACCGCCGTGATGCTGGCGGCGGGCGTGGGCTTCGGCCTGGCCGGGGCGCTGTCCACCGGCGACGGGGGCGTGTTCCTGCGGCTGACCGGCGCTGCCCTGGCCTTCGCGCCCGCCCTGTGGGTGACGGTGGGTCTCGCCGCGGCCGTCTACGGCTGGCTGCCCCGGGCGATGCCGCTGGCCTGGGTCGTCCCCGCCTACGCGTTCATGATCGGCTACCTGGGCCCGCTGCTGGAGTTCCCCGCGGGCCTGAACCGGTTCTCCCCTTTCGGCCAGGTGCCCCGGCTCCCCGCGGCCCGGATGGACTGGACCCCGCCGGCGGTGCTCACCCTGGTCGCGGCCGCGCTGATCGCGCTGGCCCTGGCCGGGTTCCGGCGCCGGGACGTCGAGTAGGGCCGGTCCGGCGGGATCCGTCGGACCGGCCCGGACGCCCCGGCGCCGTGACCCGCAGCGGGTCAGGGGCGGCAGCCGGTCAGAGGTGCTTGACCAGCTCCGGCATCAGGTCCTTGAAGGTGCGCCCGCTCGCCGGCTGGCCGATCGCGACCATCTGCCAGCCGGCCGGCGTGCGCTGCACCTTGGCCATGATCTGGGCGGTGTACGGGCCGCCGCCGGTGAGGGTGTAGCGGGCCAGCTCGGTGCCGGTGGTCTCGTCCACCAGCCGGCAGAAGGCGGCCTCGACCTCCTGGAAGGTCTGTCCGGTGAAGGAGTTGACCGTGAACAGGATCTGGTCGACCTCTGCGCCCACCCTGGTCAGGTCGACGGTGATCGACTCGTCGTCGGTCGCGTCGCCCGCGCCGCCGACCAGGTTGTCGCCACTGTGCCGGACCGAGCCGTCGTTGCTGGTGAGGTGCTGGAAGTAGACCACGTCCACCGACCTACCGCCCGAGAACAGCACCGCCGAGGCGTCCAGGTCGATCTCCCGGCCGGCGGACATCAGCTTGGCCAGGAAACCCTTGCGCTGCACGGCCTTCCAGCCCAGGCCCATCCGGACCAGGCTCAACTGCCCACCGCCCGGCTTCTCCAGGCTGATCTTCTGCCCCTTGGCCAGCGAAACGGTCATCGTGCCCTCCTCGTTCCTGCCGCCGTCCGTGCTGCGAACCTATCGCACGCAGGGATACCTGTGATCATCGGACAGCAGCTCGGGGGCCACCTACCCAGCAGTTCGCCCAGTACTCGGTAATGACGATCACCGCGCCGGACCGCCGCCCCTGCACGCCGGGGGCGCGGGTACCCGGCGGGTGCGGTGTTCCGTTCGCGGCCGAAGGCGGATCAGGCGTCCCCGTCGAGCAGGTGCTGGCGCACCTCCTGGAAGGTCCAGGCGCCGCCGGCCGGCCGGGAGAAGACCCACACCAGGTCGAACCGGTCCGGCCAGCCGGCCGGAGCCCCGCTGCCGGAGGCGCCGAGCGCCTCGACGATCCGCGGGATCCGGGAGTGCTCCCAGCAGATCAGCACGGGCTGCGCCCCGGCGAGCGCGGCCCCGGCCAGCCCGGACTCCTGGGATTCGGCGTAGGTGGTGTCCACCGTCAGCCCGAGCCTCGCCCCCAACGGGGTGACGGTCTGGCGCATCCGGTGCGCCCCGGCCATCGGGCCCTGGTCGGTGGCGGCGTAGATCCGGGCCGGGGTGCGCAGCCCGGCCGCGGGCGGGGCGAACAGGGCGGGCAGCGCCTTGGCCCGGTCCCAGCCGCGCTGGGTGAGGGACTTGTCGTCGTGCTTGCCGTTCTCGTCCAGGCCGGGATGGCTGCCGTCGGGCTTCTCACCGTGCCGGATGATCATCACGAAGGCCGCCCCGCCCGGGTCACTGGCCCTGGCCACCGGGCCGTCCTTTTCCGCCTTGCCCTTCTTCCCGGAGGAGCAGCCGGCCAGCACCAGCGGGGCGGCGGCCGCCAGGCCGGTGAGCAGCGCACGTCGGGAGGGCCGGGCCGTCACTCCGCGCCCCGTTCCAGCCGCACCAGCGCGTCGATCGCGACGCCGGTCAGGCCGCCCCCGTGGGCGGGCTCGCCGACGGTGCGGTGGACGCGCTCGGCCCGGACGGTGTGTAGGCCGTACTCGGCGAGGTCGGCGAGGACGTCCTCCGGGGTGAACAGCACGGCCGGGTCCTGGGGGCCGCCGACGCCGTCGGTGAGGTTGGTCAGGTCGTGCCCGACGACCAGCAGGGTGCCTCCGGGGGCGAGCGCCTCGGCGGCGCGGTGCAGCGCGGCCCGGCGGTCCGCGGCGGGGAGTTGGAGGTAGGCGATCAGGACGAGGTCGTAGCCGACGGCCGGGGCCTCCTGGGTACGGACGTCGCCGTGCCGCCAGGTGAGCCGGTCGGCGACCTCGTCGGGCAGTTCGGCGGTGAGCCGTTCGGCGCGTTCCAGGGCGACGGCGGAGAAGTCGAGACCGGTGACCTCCCAGCCCCGGGTGGCCAGCCAGATGGCGTTGCGGCCCTCGCCGGTGGCCAGGTCGAGGGCGCGCCCGGGGGTACTGCCGGCCAGTTCGCGGACCACCCACTGGTTGGGCGCGGCACCCCACACCAGGTCGCTCGCGGCGTAGCGGTCGTCCCAGCTCTGACTGTCCATGCGCTCCTCCGTTCGGGGGGCCCGTTCCTTCCCGGTCAACCTACCGGTCCGCCGCCGTTCACCGCTCCGGGTCCAGGCGCGCGGGGTCTACGCCAAGGACAAGGGTGTGGGGGCGGCCTGTCCGCCTTCTCCCCGGAGAACGGCGATGCCTCCGGAATCTTGCCCAACTCGGCTCAAGCTGATCAAGAATGACGTCACGTCATGTCCGAACACCGGCGGTCCCCCGTCGGAGCCACCGGTGTTCGTCGCGCGCCCCCGGCTCAGCCCTTGAGGTTGAGCGAGGGGAAGAGGTCCACGAAGGGCTGGGTGGTCACCGAGACGCTCCGGGCGAAAGGATCGTCGAAGTCCCAGATCATGAACAGCAGGAAGGCGATCAGCACGCTGAAGCAGCCGGCCAGGATCAGCTCCCTCGGCGTGCGCCTGATCTGCAGCGCGAACAGCATCCCGATGGTCACCACGGCGCCCCCGATCAGACCGAACCAGACCACGCCCGGCATGGTCGGCCCGGCGTTCTGACCACGCTGGTTGCGGGCGTCGGAGGCCTGGCTGATCCGGTCCATGACGGGCTGGTAGGCCTGGGCCTCCAGGTCCGAGGCCGGCGCCCGGCCGGCCACCTCGTTCTGGACCTTCTCCAGCAACTCGGTGCCCTTGTCGGTGATGGCGCCGTTCTCGGACATGTAGTCCCACTCGACGTTCACCACGTACGTGACGTAGGCGTCGATGTCGGACCGGACCTGGTCGCGGAAGTCGGCCGGGTAGACCACCGCCCGGTCGCTCACCTCCCGCAGCGACTGTGCCTCACGGAACAGGTCGTCCTGGGCGGCGCCGCGCGCCTCCCAGACACCCGCGATGGCGAGGCCGAGGACGATCGCGTAGACCACGCCGATCATCATCGTGATGTACTCGATGACGTCGGGCGTCTCGTCGACGTTCTCCTCGGCGCCCGCGGTGCGGCGCCTCAGCACCACCACCGCCAACACAACGGCACAGGCCGCCGCCATGGCGACGACCAGCGCCACCCACTCGGACATCGGAACTCCCTTCTCTGGCTTGGCTTGTGACGTGAACGGGGAAGCAGGGCCCCAGGGGCGGGCCGAGCGCGGGACGCGCCGGGGGGCGGGCGGCCGCCGGGCAGCCGGGACCGCGGTGCCCGTCAGGACCCGGAACCCCCGCGGCCTCGGCCACGACCCGGGCGCAGCGCCGCCGCCGCCAGGACTGCGGGGACGAAGACCAGCAACATGGTGGTGGTCGTCGAGGCGCCGTGGTGGTGCTGCGCGACCGACAGCGGCTGGCCGGCCCACACCTTGAACGACGGGTGCGCCGAGGGCGTCGGCCGGAGCGGGCTCGGACGGGCCGGGCTCGGTGCGTCGGGGCTGGGGTCCACCACAGCAGGGGTCGCCGGGGCGGGCGCCGCCGGAGGGGGCGCCGCGGGCGCGGGGGCCGCAGGTGCGGGTGCGGGCGCAGGGGAAACCTGCGGGGGCGGTGCGGGCGGCCTCGATGGGGACGGCGGGGTGGGCGCCGGGGTCGGGGTGGGGGGTGTCGCGCTCGGGGACGGCGTGGGAGTGGGCGTACGAGTCGGCGAGGGTGTGTGCGTCGGCGTAGGAGTCGGAGTGGGGCTCGGGCAGGGGTGCGGGTGGTGGTCGTGCGGGGGCCGGTGGCCGTGGTGGCGGCCGACGTCCGGAGCGACGGTGACACCGACGTGGACGTCGACGTCCACCCCGACGTCGACGCTCCCGCCCGGTCCCACCGAGGTCGAGACGTCGGTCTCGCTGCACACGCAGACGTCCACGGCCCAGCCGTGCGGGTGCCCGCCGGGGCGCTCAGCCCCCGAGGCGGTGGCGCCGCCGACCAGTGCGCACACCGCCACCACTCCGACCGCCGCGCCGATCAGGCGCACCCGCCGCCCCGGAGTGGCTGAGCCGCCGCCGTGCTGCGGTATCCGTCGGAAGTGCCGACGCTGCGGCATGGGCTCCACACACCTCTCGGTTCACCTGGGGGGACGGGACGGACACCGGCTGATCAGCCTGCGGAAACCGGGAGCAGTGGTCGGATCCGGAGCGGAACCGACCCGGTACGACCGTGCGAGTTCGAACGCGATCAGGCGGACGGCCCACCTCCCGGGCGGGCCGTCCGTCATCAGGTGAAACGATCTTCGCGCCGACCGGTTACGGCCTGCGCTCACTGTTCTCCGGGCTCAGTGGCGGCGGTGCGCGATCTCGACGTTCTCCAGTACGCCGACCGCGTCCGGCACCAGGATCGCGCACGAGTAGTAGGCGCTGACCAGGTAGGAGATGATCGCCTTCTCGTCGATCCCCATGAACCGGACCGAGAGCGAGGGCTGGTACTCGTCCGGCAGACCGGTCTGGTGCAGACCGATGACGCCCTGGTTGTCCTCACCGGTGCGGATCACCAGGATCGAGCTGGTGTTCTCCTTGGTGATCGGGATCTTGCTGCACGGCAGGATCGGCACCCCGCGCCACGCCGGCACCTGCTGCCCGCCGAGGTCGACGTGATGCGGGTAGATGCCCCGGGTGTTGAACTCCCGGCCGATCGCGGCGATGGCACGCGGGTGGGCCAGCAGGTAGTCGGGGTCGCGGCGGCGGCTGAGCAGCTCGTCCAGGTCGTCCGGGGTGGGCGGGCCGGAGTGGGTCTGGATCCGCTGGTCGAAGTCGGCGTTGTTGAGCAGGCCGAACTCCGGGTTGTTGATCATCTCGTGCTCCTGGCGCTCGCGCAGGGCCTCGATGGTCAGCCGGAGCTGGTGCTCGATCTGGTTCATCGGCTCGTTGTACAGGTCCGCGACACGGGTGTGGACCTTGAGGATGGTCTGCACGACGCTCAGCTCGTACTCGCGCGGCTTGAGCTCGTAGTCCACGAAGGCGCCGGGGAGTTCGTACTCGCCGTGGTGGCCGGCCGACATGGCGATCTCGGCCTCGCCGCGCTCGTTCTGGGCCTGCAGTGGCAGGGACAGGAACGACTGCAGGTGCTCCTGGAGGCTCGGCGCGTTGTCCCGGATGCGGGCGAAGTCGTCCCGGCTCAGGGTGAGCGCGACACCGGAGGTGGCGGTCTTCGCGGTGTACTCCCAGACCGCGTCCGGGTTCAGCAACGAGTCGTCGCCGAAGCGGTCGCCGTCACCGGCCACACCCACCACGGTCTCGTCGCCGTACTTGCCGGTGCCGATCTTGTTGATCTTGCCGTGCGCGATCAGGAAGATCCGGTCGGCCGCCTCCCCCTGGGTGGTGAGCACCTCGCCCGGGCCGAAGTCGCGCTGCTGGCAGCGGTCGGCGAGGGCGGTCAGCACCTCCTCGTCCTCGTAGCCGCGCAGCAGGGCGAGTTCGCCCAACTCCGCCGGGATCACGCGGACCTGGGAGCCGGTCTTGATGAACTCCACCACGCCGTTGCCCACGGTGTAGGTGAGCCGCCGGTTCACCCGGTACGCGCCGCCGTGGGCCTCGACCCACGGCAGCACCTTGAGCAGCCAGCGGGAGGTGATCTCCTGCATCTGCGGTGCGGACTTGGTCGTGGTGGCGAGATTGCGGGCGGCCGCCGTCGCAAGACTCTGCTGCCGGTCCTGCTGTGTCTCCGGGCTCGTGTCCACGGGCATCGGCAGGGGTCTCCATTCGTGTGGTCGGATCACGCGGTCAGGGCCGTACCGCTCGACCCTGGGAGCGGAGTCACAACGGATCATCAGATCCGGTGACCGGTGGGGAAGTTGGGGAGTGCGAGGAGCTCGGCCGCCATCGCCCGGCGGTCCATCCGGAACCCTAGATCACCCCAACGTGACCGAGCCCGTACGGCGGCCGACTACCCCCCGATAGGGTGAATCTCCCCGCTTTCCGCCCCCATCTGCCCCCGAGCGCCTCCCGCCACCGGAACATCCGTTCGCGCCCGCGATCCCCGCTCCGCAAGCCTCTCCGACCCGCACCGCGGCACCGGCCCGGCACACTGTCAGGCGACCTCCAGCCCGTGCCGCACCCGGTCGAACCGGCCTGCCGCCAGCAGCTCCCGCCGCTGAGGTCGGCGGGCATGGAGTCGTGGAAGAACAGCAGCAACCCACCGGCCAGTGCGGCCGTCTACGGGCCCACCCGGCCGAGGAGGGCGGCGTACAGCCCGTACGGCATCGGCGGGGCGAGGCACCCGGCGGGGTGGTCGGGGTCGTTCGGCGTCCATGCGTACACGGGCCGTGCCTGCCACCCGGGGCCGACAGGCACGGAAGGCCCGTCAGGTGCCGGTACGGGGGTGGCCGGCACCTGACGGGTGTACGGGGGGCACGGCGGCGGGGCCGCGCCGGGGGGTGCGAGAACGGGTCCCGGCGCGGGGTCAGCTGCAGAGGACCTGGGTACCGGGGATGTCGACGATGCCGGAGTCGTTGGCCAGGCCGCCGGCGTACTCGTAGTAGAGGTACGAGTAGAAGTCGATCCGGGTCGCGCCGCACGCGGAGTCCGGCGCCACCGTGTAGGTGACCGTGAAGGTGCTGCTGGCACCGGGGGCGAGCGGCACGTTGTAGCGGGCGATGCCGCCGTGCACGTTGTCGCTGCAGCCGTTGGTCTGGGTGCCGCAGGCCGTGGCGGTGAACTTCAGCCCCGGTTCCAAGGTGGTCGGGTAGGTCTCCTGGACGCTCTGGTAGACGAACTGGATCGGGGTGTCGTACGGGTTGGTGAGCGTCAGGGTCAGCGTGAACTCACCGCCCCGGACGGTCGTCTGACGGTCGGAGACCGCCGTCAGGGGCAGCGGACTGTCGGCCCGGGCGGGTGCGGCGGACAGGAGCAGACCGACGGCGAGGGCCGGACACGCGGCGAGCGCGGCACGGCTCAGATGTGTTCTGCGCATGTCCATGGAGCGTAGGGGCCGGTACCGCTCCGGTTACCGGGCTCCGCCCGAAGCCGTACCGGTGCAGGAGCGGCGGGCGGACGCCGGGGACCGATCGACCGTGTTCCGGCCCGGCGGAACCTCCGGTGCCCTATCCTTCGCCGTTCGCGGTTCCCGGGCCGCCTTCGGAACCGCACCGGGTCGGGTCGGACCGGGTCGGTCGGGTCAGGCCTGCGGCGGGAGGATGTCGCAGAGCGCCTGGAGGGCCGCCGGGTAGGCGTGGTCGGGCGGGGTGGCGTAGCCGACCACCAGACCGTCGACGGCCGGCATCGCCTCCGCCGTGACCGCCGGGTGGCGGTAGTCGGCGAGCCCGTCGACCGCCAGGCCCCGGTAGACGGCGGCCTTGAGGATCGAGCGTTCGGTGCCGGGGGCGAGCCGCAGGACGGCGTGCAGTCCGGCCGCGATGCCGGACACCTCGATGTGCGGGGCGTGGGCGGCCAGTGCGGCCACCAGCTGGTCCCGGCGGTCCCGGTAGCGGCGCCGCATCCGGCGCACGTGCCGGTCGTAGCCGCCGGAGTCGATGAATTCGGCGAGGGTCAGCTGGTCCAGGGCGCTGGCCCAGGCCTCGCGTTCGCCCTTGGCCGCGAGCACCCGGTCGACCAGGTGGTCCGGCAGGACCATCCAGCCGAGGCGCAAGGCCGGACTGAGGCTCTTGCTGGTGCTGCCCAGGTAGACGACCCGGTCGGGGTCGAGCCCCTGGACGGCGCCGACCGGTTGGCGGTCGTAGCGGAACTCCCCGTCGTAGTCGTCCTCCAGGAGCAGTCCACCGCGGCCGCGCGCCCAGTCGATCACGGCGGAGCGGCGCCCGGCGTGCAGCGGGCCCCCGGTCGGGAACTGGTGGGCGGGGGTGAGCAGGACCGTCCGGATGTCCGGGTGCCGCGCCAACTCGTCCACCCGGGCGCCGTGTTCGTCGATCGGCAGCGGCACGACGGGCACCCCGGCGGTGGCCAGCAGCCCGCGGTGGAAGTCCAGCCCGTACGCCTCGACGGCCAGCGGCCCCCGGTCGGCGGACGGCAGGACGGGCGCGGCGCCGTCGAAGAGCAGCCGCAGTGCGTGGGCGAAGCCGGAGCAGACCACGATCCGGTCGGGGTGGGTGCGCACTCCGCGGGCGCGGGCGAGGTAGTCGGCGAGGACGGTGCGCAGTTCGCGCCGGCCCTGCGGGTCGCCGGGCCCGAAGGCCTCGTTGGGTGCGGCGGTGAGCGCCCGGCGGGCGGCGGCCAGCCAGGCGGTCCGGGGGAAGGAGGCGGCGTCGGGCTGGCCCTGGCGCAGGTCGTGCACGGGCCGGGAGCGGCGGGTGGGGCGGCGGGCGCGGTCGGACCGGGCGGGTGCGGCGCGTTCGGCGACGGTGGTGCCGGAGCCCTGTCGGGCGGTCAGCCAGCCCTCGGCGACGAGCTCGGTGTAGGCCTCGGCGGCGGTGTTGCGGGCCAGGCCGAGGTCGGCGGCGAGCGCCCGGTAGGGCGGCAGCCGGGTGCCGGGGGCGAGGCGGCCGGTGCGGATCGCCTCGCGCAGGGCGGCCATCAGCGCGGAGCGGCGACCACCGGTGGCGGGCAGGTCGAGATGGAGGTCGTTGCCGGTCGGGTGGGCCGGCCCGGTGGGGTGCACGCCCGGCGTTTCCGTCATGGCCCCGCACCCTACCCGCCGCTTACCGGCCAGCGCCGGGCGGGCGGTGGCCGGTCGAGCCGCCACCGGGCCCGGCGGGGCCGTGCCAGCTCGACCGCGGCAGGATCGCGGGTCTCCTGCGGCCGCCGGCGGACGCCCGAGGACACTGCCCAAGGCCGCCTAAGGAACGACGGTGACCGGCCAGCGGCCCGCCTTGACCAGCCGGACCGCGACCGATCCGATCACCTTGTGGCCGGCCCGTTCGGAGACGCCGACCACCACGGCGTCGGCGCGCAGCTCGTCCGCGAGCTTGGCGAGGCCCGCATAGGGGTCGCCGCGCACCGTGAGGAAGCGCCACTCCACCCGCCAGACCTCGCGCATCCGGTGCTCGGCCTCGCGCAGCGCGGCCAGCAGGTCGTCGGCGATCTCCTGGGTGGTCTCCTCCACGGCGGCGCCGGCCAGGGCGGTCGCGGCGCCGAGTATCGGCTGGACGTAGGCGACGGCCAGGAGGGCGCCCTGCCGGCGGGCCAGTCCGGCGGCGTAGGCGGTGGCGCGCCAGGAGGAGTCGGAGCCGTCCAGGCCCGCCAGGATCACCTTGGGCCCGTCGGTCCCCAGCTCGAAGCCGCTCGGCGCGCCGGCCGGCTCGTGGCCCGGGTCCTCCCCGGTGCCGTCGACGGCCCCTGTCTCCGCCGCATCGTTGTCGTTGCTCATGGGCCGAAGGCTATGCCCGCCCCCCGGGGTGGATGCGGCGGGCACTCCGGGTGAGGGCTGTGGTGCGGGCCACCCCGGCGGGTGTGCGGGGGCGTCGACCCGGCACCGGTCGCGAGTGGGCCGTGAGCATCAGGACTCGACCTGGCGGCCCAGGTGGGCGAGCAGCCGCTGGTGGACGGGGGCGTCCTCGGCGACGGGGGCCTCGGGGCCGAAGATGCCGGGGGCCCGGTAGGGGTCGACGCCCAGTTCCCGGATCGCGGCCAGCAGGCCCTCCAGCAGCTCGGTGTCCAGCAGGTGCTCCTGGCCGGTCGCCACCGCTATGTCCGCCCCGTGCACGGCGAGCTCGGTCAGATGGACGGTGGCCGCGAACTCGCCCGGCAGCTCGCCGAGCGGGATGGTGACGCTGCGGTCGAGCGCGCCCGGGCGGCGCCAGGCCGCGAGGTCGGCGGCCGCCGCGGACCGGTAGGCCGCGACCGGGTCGTCACCGAGCCAGTCGTCCTCGTGGGCCTTTCCGGGGTCGACGCCGGTCGACCCGCCGACGTAGAGGTTGATCCCGCCCACCAGGTGGTTCACCAGCGCGGTGACGTCCCAGTCCGCACAGGGCGTGGGGAGCTTCCACTGCTCCGCGCCGATGCCCGCGATCAGGACTCCGGTCGTGGCGGCGGCGCGCTCGATCTGCTCGACGACGGGGTGGTGCGGCATGGTGGAGGCTCCCGGTTCTTCCTGACGGTCGGTCATGTCGCCGATGATGGCACCTCCGTGGATCACCCACCGACCCGGCCCGACCCGTCAGCGCTCGACGGCGAGCCGCACGGGAGCCCGCCACGGCCCGTGGCACCCGGGCCCGTCAGGCCGGCCGGGCCGGGACCGGCAGCGGGAGGGCGGGCAGGCCGTCGATGCTGGTGCGGACGAGCGGCTTGCCCTCGCAGTAGGCGCTGAACTGCTCCTCGCCCTTGCGGTCGAAGTACTGGGCGTGCAGGTCGCGGTCGGCCCGGTAGTCCATGAACGGCACCGCGTAGCCGCAGGAGTCGCTGACCCGCTCGGCGTGGACCAGCACGATCGCGCGCAGGCCCGCGCCGTCCGTGCCGGGCTCGAAGCGGCCGAGCAGTTCGGCGAAGCGCGGGTCGTCGCGGAACACGGGCTCGCCGCGGCCGTGCACCCGGACCACGGTCGGCGGCCCGTCGAAGGCGCACCACATCAGGGTGATCCGGCCGTTCTCCCGCAGGTGGGCGATGGTCTCGGCCTGCGAGCCGCCGAAGTCCAGGTAGGCGAGGGTCAGTTCGTCGATGACCGCGAGGGTGCCGGACCGGCCCTTGGGCGAGAGGTTGACGTGACCGTCGCCCGCCAGCGGCGCGGTGGCGACGAAGTAGACGGGCTGGCGTTCGATGAACTGCCGCAGCCTGCCGTCGATGCTTTCGTACTGCTTTCCCATGTGCGCAAGTGTGCCCGGATCTCGCTCCCCGAGAAAGGAAAATCCATGCAATGGGACGGTCGGCGCACTGACCGATCCGCCTAGGATGATTCGTGCACCTGCCGCCCGCCAAGGACCGAGCGAGGGAGTTGAGTTGGTCCAGGGAGTCGAGCGGGTCCAGGGAGTCGAGTCGGTCCAGGGCGCCCTCCCGACCGACGGGCCGGTGACGGCGGTCGGCCTGCCCGCCACTCCGCTGCGCCGCCACGTCCTCGACTACCGCGGCTACCGGATGGACCTGGACCGCCCGCGCCGACGGCTGGAGGTGCCGACGGACGTGGTGACGGTGGCGCTCGCCTTCGAGGGCACCATGCGGCTCACCGACGCCGTCTCGCTCGCCCCCGGGAGCTCCTTCGGCTCGATCGCCGCCGGGCTGCGCCGCACCGCCACGATCGCCGAACACGCCGGTGTGCTGCACGGATTGGCGGTCTCGTTCACCCCGCAGGGCGCGTTCCGGGCATTCGGTCCGGTGGCCGGGGAGCTCGGCGGGCAGTGGGCGGATGCCGGGGAG
The DNA here is from genome assembly GCF_042734825.1 of Kitasatospora sp. NPDC059648. Classification (NCBI taxonomy): domain Bacteria; kingdom Bacillati; phylum Actinomycetota; class Actinomycetes; order Kitasatosporales; family Streptomycetaceae; genus Kitasatospora; species Kitasatospora sp. NPDC059648. Next base: position 33,888 of record NZ_JBHWDU010000057.1, read on the forward strand.
GTGCTGGGCCCCCAGCTGGGCCGGCTGGCCGCCCGGCTGGCCGACGCCCCGACCTGGCGGGCCCGGTTCGCACTGCTGGACGGCTACTTCACCGCGCTGCTCGCCGACGGACCGGTCTGGGAGCCGGACGTCGTCTGGGCCTGGCACCAACTGCGGCGCTCGCGGGGGCTGGTGCCGGTGCGCGCCCTGGTGGAGGGCACCGGCTGGAGCCGGCGCCGACTGGAGCAGCGCTTCCGGGAACAGCTCGGACTGGCGCCCAAGCAGGCCGCCGGAATCCTGCGGCTGCAGCGCACCCTTCGGCTGCTGACCGCCCCGGACGGGCGGTTCGCCCCCGCCGACCTCGCGACACTGTGCGGCTACTACGACCAGTCCCACCTCGACCGGACCTTCCGCGGCATGGTCGGCTGCTCGCCCCGCGAGTTCCTGGCCTCGCGCCGGGCCGCCGCCGCCACCGACCCGGAACCGCCCGACCGGGTCGTCGGGCGGATCACCAGCGCCGTGCTCGACGCCGACCCGAGCTGAACCGAACCGACCCGAGCTGACCTTTGTTGATATGAAAACATTCGGCCCGATTTGATCGTACATCAACTGACATTCTTCGCCACAACGTTGTGGAACCCCACCAAAGGCATTCACCGGCCCCGCATTACGTTAACCTCCCCTTGGCCTGATCACATACCGATCCTGAATTCGGGGGGACTCCCATGGCAATCGGACGACGGCAACTCCTCACCTCCGTCGCGCTCTCCGCCCTCGCCGCGCCCGTCCTGGCCCAGGGGTCCGCCACCCGCGCCGCCGCGACCGCCCCCACGGCCACGGCCTCCGTCACCGGCTCCGGCGCACTGGTCATGCAGGTCGTCGCGCACGAGGACGACGACATCCTGTTCATGAACCCGGACCTGTCCAACGCGCTGGCCGACGGCACGCCGTCCGTCACGGTGTTCGTCACCGCGGGCAACGCGACCGGCGACCCGTGCGCCACGGTCTGCTGGGATGCCGCCGGTGAGCCGCTGCGCACCCGGAACCGGCAGATGGGCGCCGTCAACGCGTACTCCCGGATGACCGGCGTCGGCGACACCGACCCGACGACCGACGAGGCCGGACACTGGACGGCCGAGGCCTGGACGGTCGCGGGCAAACAGGTCGAGCGGTACGTCCTCAAGGGCCGTCCGGTGCACCTGATCTTCCTCAACCTGCACGACGCCGGGCTCGACGGCGTCCTGGCCGGCGGCACCGACACCACGGTCGTCCCGGTCGGCAGCCCGCTACCCGGCCCGTCGACCTACACGGCCGCGGACGTCGTCGAGGTGCTGCGGCAGCTGATGGTGACGTACCGGCCGACCGTGCTCCGGGCTCAGGACGAACTCCCGGACGGCCGCTACGCCGGCGACCACCCGGACCACGTCGCCGCCGCGAAATTCGCCGGCCAGGCTGCGCAGCTGTACGGCGGTCCGGTGATCCAGGTGAATTACCGCGACTACGACATCAGCGACTCCCCGGCGAACCTGGACCCGGCCACGGTCGGCACCAAGGGATCGTTCGTCTCCGAATACGCCGGCCACGACCACTCGGGGAACTACTCCGATGCCTGGCTCTCCCGGATGTACTACCGCTGGTCCCGGGGCACCTCCTGGGCCGGGCTGAACCAGGACGGCCGACCGCAGGTGTTCGTCGTCCGGGCCGGCGCCCTCCACACCTACTGGCGCCAGGCGGACGGCAGCTGGGGCGGCCCGGTGCGGATGGCCGACCCGGGCGGGCGACTGGCGCCGGGCATCGCCGTCGGCACCAACGCCGACGGCCGGCTGGAGGTCTTCGCCCGCCGCCTGACCGACCACCACATCGTCTCCCTGCCGCAGGGCACGCCCAACGGCTGGTGGTCGAACGGCTGGGCCGACCACGGCAACCCCAACGCCGGACTCGGCAACGAGGACCGGATCGGCGTGCCCGCGGTCGCCGGCTCCCAGGACGGGCGCCTGGAACTGTTCGTCAAGAACGGCGGGGGCGGCCTCAGCACCATCCGGCAGACCGCCCCGGGCGGGGTGTGGACGGACACCTGGACCGACCTGGGCGGCACCGACCTCCAGGACCAGGTCACCGCGATCCGCAACGGAGTCGGGGCGATCGAGGTGTTCGCCGGCACCCGCACCGGTGTCCTCGGCTGGTGGCAGGACGCCCCGAACGGCGCCGTCGGCGGGCCGGCCCCGATCCCCGGCGCCCGGCCGGCGAGCCCGCCCAAGGCCGCGCTCGACCAGGACGGCCGCATCGAACTCGCCTACCGCGAGCCCGGCACCGGCGCGATGCTGGTCAGCTACCAGCTCCGGCCGGGCGGACCGTGGAGCCGGTCCCCGGCGCCCATCGGCGGACACGGGGGCGTGGGCGAGCCCGCGGCGGCCACCCTCGGCGGACGGGTCGTCCTGTTCGAGCGAAACCGCGGCGGCGGGGTCAGCACCACCGCCCAGACCGCCCCGAACGCCGGCTACGGCTCCTGGCAGGACCTCGGCGGCGCCGTCCTCGACCACCCGACCGCGATCGTCGACGGCGCCGGTGCCCTCCACGTGTTCGCCGTCGGCACGGACGGCCGCGTCACCTTCCGCACGGGCACCTCGGCCACCGGTTTCGACGCCTGGCAGAGCCTGCCGCTCTGACCGCCCGACGCCCGGAGGGGCACACGGGACGCGCCGGCTTCCCGCTCCGGGGCGGAAAACCGCGTGCCCCGGGGCGCCGGCCGCGTTAACCTCGGCTCCATGAACGTCACCGGCCACTTCACCGCCGCCGCGCGAGCGACCAGCTCGCCGGTTGCCGCCGCCTGACGTACCCCTCCCCCCGGCGACCGGAAACGGTCCGCCGGTGGTGGCTTCGAGGCGTTCTCCTCGCTTCCGACGATCGCGCGGACTCGTCGTCCGGTGCCTCCCGCAACCGCACACGCGAAGGAGCCACCCCGTGAACACCGACCAGCTCGTCCGCACCTTCACCGAGTACTTCGAGGACCGCGGCCACCGCCGGATCACCGGCTCGACCCTGCTGCCCCCGCCCGGCGACCCGGTGCTGTTCACCACCTCCGGCATGCACCCCCTCACCCCCTACCTGGAGGGACGCCCGCACCCGCTGGGCAGGCGGCTGGTCAACGTCCAGCGCTGCCTGCGCACCACCGACCTCGACGAGGTCGGCGACCGCACCCACCTCACCGTCTTCGAGATGCTCGGCACCTGGTCCCTCGGCGACTACGAGGGCCGGCAGAGCCTCGACTGGGGATACGGGCTGCTCACCGACGGCTTCGGCATCGATCCCGGCCGCCTCCATGTCACCGTCTTCGGCGGCGACGACCAGGTCGGCCCGGACACCGACTCCCTGGAGCTGTGGCAGGACCGCGGCGTACCGGTCGAACTCACCGTCGAGGACAACTGGTGGTCCAACGGCCCGACCGGCCCCTGCGGCCCCGACTCGGAGATCTTCCTGTGGACCGGCGACACCCCGCCCCGGTCCACGCCCACCCGGGACGAACGCTGGGTCGAGGTGTGGAACCACGTGATGATGCGTCACCGCCGCCTCGACGACGGCACCCTCGTCCCGCTCCCCCAGCGCAACATCGACACCGGCCTCGGCCTGGAACGCCTCTCCTCACTGCTCCAGGGCCGCTCCTCCGTCTTCGAGTGCGACGTCTTCGACCCCTGGCGCCGCCTCGTCCCGACCCTGTGGCAGCTGGACGAGCCGTCCCTGCGCCTGGTCCTCGACCACCTGCGCTCGGCCGTCGTCGTCATCGGCGACGGCGTCCGCCCCTCGAACACCGGCCGCGGCTACGTCCTGCGCCGCCTGCTGCGCCGGGTGCTCACCGTACTGCGCCGGGACGACCCGCAGCGCGGACTCGGCGACCTGCCGGACGAGTTGGTCCGGCACACCCTGGACCACTTCCGCCAGGACGTCCGCCCCGAGTCGGTCCGCCAGGTGCTGCTCGACGAGGAACAGCGCTTCGTCCGCCTCCTCGACCGCGGCCGCCGGATCCTGTCCCGCACGCGCTTCCGCGGCCCCCTCACCGAGGACGACCTCCACTATCTCCACGACACCCACGGCCTCCCCCGCGACCTCGTCCTCGACCTTCGCCCGCACTGACGGCGGGCCGGGCACGGGGGCGGGCGTTGCGCATTTGTACAAGACGCGTGAGGGCCCCGTCCGGCACCATCGGGAGGCCCGGCCGGTGCGGGGGGACCGGCCGGTCACCGAGGGCGGACGGGGCTGCGCTCAGCGCCGCTCAGGAGCCGCTCAGGGGCGGCCGAACGGGCGTCACTGCTTCATGTAGACGCTGTCCATGAACTTGATGATCTGCTCGTCCGTCAGCCGGTGGCCCTCGCGGTGGCCCATCGCCAGGTCGGCCTCGCTGATCATGCCGACCAGCCGCTCGCCGTCGATCACCGGGATGCGTCGGATCTGGTGCTGTTGCATCTTCTTCAGCACGGTGTCCACGCTGTCCTCGGCGCGCACGCAGTGCAGGTGCCCGGCGAGGTCCATGGCGGTCATCTCGGCCGGGTTCTTGCCCTCGGCGACACAGCGCAGCACGATGTCGCGGTCGGTGATGATGCCGTGGAGCTTCTGGTCGTCGCCGCAGATCGGCAGCGCGCCGACGTGCATGTCGCGCATCATCTTCGCGGCCTCGTCCAGCGTCTGGTGGGCGCCGATGCACTGGGCGCCGGTGTGCATGATGTCTCGGGCAGTGGTCACGGGGACTCCTTCGTCGGTGTTTACCCCCCGACGGCCCTCCCCTGCGGCGGTCCACAGCGCCGCTCGCGGGGTGACCGTGCCATCACCGTAGGCGACTCCGGGCCCGCCCGCGACCGCGAGCGCCGATACTGGGCGGGTGACGACGCGAGCCACCGAAGTGGTCGACGAGGCCGTCCGCGCCCGGCCGGCGGCGGCGCTGCGCCCGTACGTGGCCTGGTATTCGGGGTACCGGCAGCGCGGTCTGGCCCCGGCCGTGCACCGCGGCCTGCCCTCCCCGTACCTGACCTTCATCCTCACCCTGGACGAGCCGCTGGTGGTCGCCCGCCACCCCGATCCGGCGCAGCCTCCCGGCAGCTATCCGACGGTGCTCGGCGGCCTGCACACCTCGCCGGTGCTGATCACCCACGAGGGGGCGCAGTCCGGCGTGCAGATCGCCGTGCACCCGCTCGCCGCCCGGGCTCTGTTCGGGCTGCCCGCGGGGGAGTTGGCGGGAATCGACGTCCCGGCGGAGGAGGTGCTCGGGCGGCTCGCCCCCGAGCTGCGGGAGAGGCTGCGGGCGGCCGACGACTGGGCGCGGCGGTTCGCCGTACTCGACGAGGCGCTGTTGCGGGCCGCCCGGCCGTCCGGGCCGGTGCCGCCGGAGGTGGGCTGGGCCTGGCGGGCCCTGCGGCGCAGCAACGGCGGGCTGCCGGTGGCGGAACTGGCCCGGGAGACCGGCTGGAGCGCCCGGCACCTCCAGGAGCGGTTCCGCCGGGAGACCGGTCTCACCCCCAAGGCGGCCGCCCGGGTGATCCGCTTCGACCGGGCCCGGCACCTGCTCGCGGCCGGTTCCCCGCCCCGGCTGGCGGAACTGGCCGTCCGCTGCGGCTACTTCGACCAGGCGCACCTGGCCCGGGAGTTCCGGGCGCTGGCCGGGGCGGCGCCGAGCGCCTGGCTGGCGGCGGAGGGGCCGGAGGAGGCGAAGTTCCGAAACGTCCAAGGCGGGGCGGCCGGGGCGGCCGCAGAGTGGGAGGCGTGACCCCACCGCACCCGAGGAGCGACGAGCCATGGACACCGGAACCCCCGCGACCGAAATCCCCGCCCCGCAGGTCTGGCCCACCCTGCGCGCGACCGACGCCCGGGCCCTGATCCGCTTCCTGACGGACGCCTTCGGTTTCCAGGAGGTGGCCGCCTACGGCGAGGGCGCGTTCGTCGCGCACGCCGAACTGGCCTGGCCCGAGGGCGGCGGCGTGATGCTCGGTTCGGTGCGCGAGACGGTGCCGGGCGAGTGGCAGGGCCTGCCGGGCAGCTTCAGCGCGTACGTGGTGACCGCCGACCCGGACGGTGTGCACGCCCGGGCCGTCGCCGCCGGGGCCCGGATCACCGCCGGGCTGAGCGAGACCGACTACGGCTCGCGTGACTTCGCCGCCGCAGACCCGGAGGGCAACCACTGGTTCTTCGGGACGTACCCGGGCGCGCCCCGGCCCGTCCCGGGCTCCTGACCCCCGGCCGCCCCGGGCGGCGGCGGCCGTACCGCGGCAGACTGGCTGCGGGGGCCACCCGCGGGAGCTTCGGAGAGGGCCCATGCCGCAGATGACGGTGGACGGACGCACCCTCGCCCTGTCCCACCTCGACAAGGTGTACTACCCGAGCGTCGGCGCCCTGAAGGGCGACGTGCTGCGCTACTACGCCACCGTGCACACCGCCCTGCTCCCCCACCTGCGCGACCGCCCGGTGTCCTTCCTGCGCTGCCCGGACGGTGTCGAGGCGGAGGTGTTCGTCGCCAAGAACCCGCCGCCGGGCACCCCGGACTGGGTGCGCACGGTGGACGTGCCCAGCAGCGGCGGGGAGCTGCGCCAGGTGGTGCTGGAGGACGGCGCGGCGCTGCTGGCGGTCGCCAACCTGGGCTGCCTGGAGCTGCACGTCCCGCAGTGGCACGCGGCCGCGCCGGCGCTGGCCGACCGGCTGGTCCTGGACCTCGACCCGGGCGAGGGCGCGGACGTCCTCACCTGCCGGGCGGTCGCGCTGCTGCTGCGCGAGCGGCTGGCCGCGGATGGGCTGTCGGCCTGGGTGAAGACCTCCGGTTCCAAGGGCCTGCACCTGCTGGTGCCGATCGAGCCGACGCCCAGCGCCGAGGTCTCCGGGTACGCGAAGGCACTGGCCGCCGCGCTGGAGGTCGAGCACCCGGACCTGGTGGTGCACACCATGGCCAAGGCCCGCCGCCGGGGCCGGGTGCTGGTCGACTGGTCGCAGAACAACGCCAAGAAGACCACCGCCGCCCCGTACACCCTGCGCGCCCGGACGCGGCCGACGGTCTCCACCCCGCTGTCCTGGGCCGAGCTGGAGCAGGCACGCCGGGAGGCGGAGCTGGTCTTCACCCTGGCCGAGCTGCCGGGACGGCTGGCGGCCCACGGCGACCTGTTCGCGCCCCTGCTGGACTCGGAGCAGGCCCGGCCACTGCCCGCCGCGCCCAGGGCCCGGGAAGCGGCCGCCGGGGCGGCCTCGGCCCCGGGGCCCGCGCCGAAGCAGCCCCGGCAGGTGCTGCAACCCCCCGTCGAGGTGATGCGCCCCGCCGCCGTCACCGCCGTGCCGCCCGCCGACGGGCTGGGCGGGGGCGGCGTTCAGTACGAGCTGAAGCTGGACGGCTTCCGTTGCGTCGCCTTCGCCCGCGGCGACCGTCCGGCGTTCCTGCAGTCCCGCAGCGGCCGCGACCTCGCCCCCGAGTTCCCGCCGATCGCCGCCGCCGTCGCCCGGCTGCCGGAGGGACTGGTGCTGGACGCCGAACTCGTCGCCTGGCGGGCCGGGCGGTTCGCCTTCGAGGAGCTGCTGCACACCCGCCAGGCCCGGGCCGCGGCCCCGGAGGTGGTGCTCGGGCTGATCGCCTTCGACCTGCTCGCCCTGCCCGGCCGCGACATCCGGCGGCTGCCGCTCACCGACCGGCGCCGCCTGCTGCTGGCCGCGCTGGCCGACGTCCCGCCGCCGATCCAGCCGGTGATGGCCACCACCGACCGGGCGGAGGCGCTGGAATGGGTGGAGCAGCTGGCCGACACCGGCGTGGAAGGCCTGGTCTGCAAGGCCGCGGCCTCCCCCTACCGGGCGCGCGGGGCGGGCCGCGCCTGGGTCAAGTACCGGCGCAGCGACACGGTGGACGCCACCGTCCGCGCCCTCACCGGCCCGGTCGCCCGGCCGCACGCGCTGGTGCTCCAACTCGACGACGGCCGCGTCCTGCTGTCCACTCCCCGGCTCACCCCCGTCCAGGCCCGCGAGGTCGCCCAGGTCGCCGGGCCGCTGCTCGGGCCGCCCGCCACCGACCCCGACCACGGCCAGGTGCACCCGCTCACCGGCCCGCTGCGCGCCGAACTCACCCTCACCGGACGCCCGCCCACCGCCACCTTCGTCCGGCTGCGCGGGGACTGACCCGGGGTGCGACCGGGAAGGAGCGGGGCAACGCCGCGCGGGGAGCCTCACGGGCGCCGCTTCGCCACCGCGTGAACGAACTCGGTGACCAGCACGTCCTCGAACACCGGCAGGTCACCCGGCTTGCGGCTGGTCACCAGCGGGCCCGGCCCGTCCCGGCAGACGTGCACCTCCTCGTCCACCCAGTGGGCGCCCGCGTTGACCAGGTCCGTCCGCAGGCTGGGCCAGGAGGTGAGGGTGCGGCCGCGGACGGCGTCGGCCTCGATCAGCGTCCAGGCTGCGTGGCAGATCGCGGCGACCGGGCGGCCGGAGGCGCAGCAGTCGTGTACGAAGGCGACGGCCGGCCGGTCCAGCCGCAGCCGGTCCGGGTTGTCGACGCCGCCCGGCAGCACCAGCCCGTCGTAGTCGGCCGGGTCCGCCTCCGCGACCAGGCCGTCCACCGCGAAGGTGTCCCCGGGCGCACGGTGCCGGACGGCCTGCACCCGGCCGGGGGCGGTGGACAGCAGGCGGGGGGTGCCGCCTGCCTCGGTGACCGCCTGCCAGGGCGAGGTGAGTTCCTCCTGCTCGACGCCGTACGGCGCGACCAGGAAGGCGATCGTCCGGCCGGTCAGGGTGATCAGCGGCCAGCCCATGGCTCAGCGCGGGCGGTGGGTGGTGAGGTCCTCGGCGGGCGGCGGGGCGGTGCCGACCCGGGCACGGGGGCAGTCGAGGTGGACGGTGCGGTCGAGGTGGTCCACCCGGGCGACCAGGCCGACCGGGACGAGCACCCGGGCGCCCGGCACCCAGGGCTCGGCGTCGACCATCAGGTGATCGCCGCCGTCCTGCTCGATCCGGCCGAGCGGGCCGTCGGTGGCGTGTACCTCGTACCCGACCAGGGCGAGGTCGGCGGCGGGGTGGGAGCCCGGGCGGTACTCCCACAGGTCGGTACTCATCATCAGGTCGTGCCTCTCATCGCGTCACGCGTCCGGGCGGTCCCAGGGCCGACGTTCGCGGCGCTCGTGCCGCTCCTCCCGCGCCGGATCGGCGAACCCGGACCCACGGGACCCCCCGCGCCGCCGCAGCAGCTCCGTGGCGGCCACCGCGCCCGCCACCGAGGCGGCCCAGACCACCCCGAGGGCGATCAGCACGGCCGTGGTGGGAGTGCGCACCCCGATGCCGAGACAGATCGACGTCATCACCAGTACGGTCAGCAGCACCCCGACCGAGATCCGGCGCCCGGCGGCCCGCAGCGCGCCGAGGACGCGGTTCGGCGGCTTCGCCCCCATCGTGCTCAACTTCCGGTCGAGGCGCGTGTCCTGGCGCAGGTCGGACTCGATCTCATCAAGGAGCCGCCGCTCCCATCCGCTCAACGCGGGTCCGTCCATCTCGGTCACCTCCGACATTCCGGTGACGTGCTCGCACCCGGGCGATTGCCCGGTACGGGCCGGCGTTAACCGTTCCGCGGACCTGTCCCGGCGCCCACGCGCCCGAACGCCCGGGGACGGGCGAGCAGGCTGTCGTCCAGGACACGCAGCAGGGCGGCGGCGTCACGGTGGACCTCGACCGCGCCGGCCACCCGCAGCTCGGGACCGGCGTCCCCGCCGGTCTCCAGGGCGACGCAGGACACCCCGGCCCGCCGCGCCGCCAGCACCTCGCGCACGCTCCCGGCGACGGCCACGGCGTGCGAGGGCTCGCCGTCCACCAGCTCCAGGGCGGCCCGGACGGGGTCACCGCCGGGGGCGGCCACGGTCAGGGCGGGCGCCCCGGCCGGCCCGGGGCCGGTCAGCACGACCGTCCAGCCGCGTGCGGCGCACTCGCGCAGCAGTTCGGCGCCGCCGGGCAGCCGGGGCCGCCAGTCGGTACCGAAGAGGGCCGCCGAGATCACCGTCATGGTCACCGCTCCCGTTGCCGTGCTTCCGTGCCCCCGACGCAGGCCACGTACCGTGCGCGCCCTTCCAGGTTAGGACGGTCCCCGGCCCCGCGCGCTGCCTGCCGGGGACGGGCGCCCCCCACCGGCGAAAACCGCTTGGCGGCCGCTGCGCGGGAGGCCATACTCCGGACGTCCACGGGCGAGCGCGGGGGGCGGGAGAACGCGTGGCGGTGTTCGAGTGCGCGGGGTGCGGTGCGGCGCTGACCGTGCCGGTGGCGGAGGTGGCGCTGCCGCCGCACGCGCACCGCGAGGGCGGCGACAGGTACCTGCCGCCCCTGCTGGAGCCGGGGACCTTCGCCGTCGACCCGGAACCCTCCGAGCCGCCCTGGCGCCCCTGGTCCGCGATCAGCCCGGCGCAGGCCGCCGCCCGGGGCGTGTACGCACCCGTCGACGGCCTGTGGTCCGGCCCTGGCGGGGCCGTCCTGCTGGCCCCGGGCGACACCCGCGGCACCGCCCTGATCGCGGAGCAGTGCGACGGCTGCTGCGCCTGTGCCGGAGGGCCCAACCTGGCCTGCGAGCGGTGCGGGCGGACGGTGGGCGCCCGGATCGACGACTGCTACCGCTGGCAGGCGGTCTGGCTGTACCCGCGGGCCGTCCGACGGGCCCCGGTCGAGGGCCCGGCCCGTCCGGACGGAGACGGCTGGACGGTGTCCCCGACGCCGCCCGTCGAGCCCGGGGGCTGGTGGAGCGACCGGTGGAGCGCCGCGGTCGGGGAGGCCCTGGCCGAGGTCCTGGCGGCCTCCGGCGGCGCGCCGGTGGCGGTGGCCCCGGGCCTGCTCGCCGAGATCTTCGGCCGCACCCTGCACCGGCTGCTCCCGGTCGGCGCCCCCGTCCGCACCCTGGGCCTGGCCGGGCCCGGGTTCACCCCCGCGCCGGTCCCGGACATCGCCCTCGTCCCCCGCCACCCGTGGACCGGTGCCGCCTGGCAGCCGCCTTTCGGCGGCGTGGTGCCCGTCCCACTGGACGCCGCGGTGTGGACGCACCTCGCCTTCCCGCCGCTGCGCCCCACCACCCGGCTGCCCGCAGGGGAGGAACGCGACGACCCGCTGCCGCTGCGCCCGCGCCTGCTGTTCGAGCCCGACCGGCGCCTGCTGCGCCACCGCCTCGCCCGGCTGCCCGCGGTCCGGCAGCCCTGGCTCCGCGCGATCTACGATCGGCTCGGCGACCGCCACCACCACCGGGCCGCTTCGGAGGGCACCCCATGAGGATCAACCTGACCACCGTGTTCGTCGACGACCAGGACAAGGCGCTGCGGTTCTACACCGAGGTGCTGGGCTTCGTGAAGAAGGAGGAGGTCCCGCTCGGCGAGTACCGGTGGCTGACGGTGGTCTCCCCCGAACAGCCCGACGGCACCGAGCTGTTGCTGGAACCCGACAGCCACCGGGCCGTCAAGCCCTACAAGACGGCCCTGGTCGAGGACGGCATCCCGGCCGCCCAGTTCGCCGTCGACAACGTGCACGCCGAGTACGACCGCCTGCACCGGCTCGGCGTGCGCTTCACCCAGGAGCCGACGGCGCTCGGCCCGGTCACCGTCGCCGTGCTGGACGACACCTGCGGCAACCTCGTCCAGCTCGCCCAGTTCCACCGGTAGGCAACACGGACCAACCGGGCCGCCCTCCGCCGGTGAGCCGCGACAGCGCCTGAGGCTACGCGGGGTCGGACGCCAGCCGGGCGTGCAGGTGCTCGTCGGTGTACGGGCCGTCGCCGTAGCGGTAGGAGGCCCGCAGGGTGCCCTCGTACGGGAAACCGGCGCGAGTGGCGACCCGGCAGGAGGCCTCGTTGTCGACGGCGTGGTAGAGCTCGATGCGGCGGGCCCCGGCGGTGCGGACGCCCCAGGCGGTGACGGCGGTGGTGGCCTGGGTGGCGAGGCCGCGGCCGCGGGCGGCGCTGAGCAGCCAGTAGCCGACCATGGCGACGCCGTCGTCCCGGTCGGTCCAGCGCAGGGCGACGTTGCCGCACAGCGTGCCGTCGGCGGCGTCGGTGATGGCGAAGGAGGCCGTGCCGCCCTCGGCCCAGCGGGAGTCGGCGCGGTCGAGGTAGGCCTCCGCGCCGGCCCGGTGGGTGGCGTCGCGCAGCGGGTTCCAGCGGGCGATCTCCGGGTCGGCCGCGGCCGCCATCACCGCGGCGGGGGTGCCGCCGGGCAGGTCGAGGCCGCGGCCCCACGGGCGGAGCAGGATGTCGCCCAGGTCGAGGACTTCGGGGCGGAGGAGGCGCTGGTCGGTCGCCGGGTCACTGGTGGTCACCCCGCCTTCCTACCGCCGCCTCCCCCGCCGCCGCCAGCGAATAACCCGGCGCCGTCGCGTGATCCGGCGCTGGTCGCAGACCGGCCCCTAGGACAGCGCCACGCCGACCGTCGCGGTCCAGATGCTGTCGTTCGAGGCCGAGGGCGCCACCGCGCTGCCCCAGGCCAGCACCAGCCGGTCGGGCGCCGACGCGGAGAATCCGAAGGTGTCGCCGGGCCACACCGAGCCGGTGCCGAAGTCCTTCGAGACCTGGACCGGGGCGGACAGCCAGCCCCGGGTGGTCGAGAAGGTCCGGAGGTACTGCGCGTAGCCGCGCGGGTCGCTGCTCGACAGCCAGCCGACGTACGCGATCCCGGGAGGACCGGCGACGACCTGCATGACGTGCGGGACGTTCAGCGCGTCCGAGGGCACCTGTACCGGCGCGGACCAGGTCGCCCCGTGGTCCCGCGAGTACGACAGCCACCCGGTGTCGCTGTCCGGGCCCTGGGTGTCCCAGGTCGCGTACAGCGTCCCGTCCGGGCCGAGCGCCTCGCTGCCGTCGATCCACCACTCACTGTTGTTCATCGACCCGGCGCCGCCGCCGACCCGCACCGGCGGGGACCAGGTGGCGCCGCCGTCGGTGGAGCGGGTCGCGTAGGTGTAGGCCACGGTCAGGTTGTCGGTCGGGACGTCGGTGACGACGTAGCCCTGGTAGAGCACGTCGATCGAGCCGTCCGGCTCGACCGTGACGGGCGCGCTGTCGGCCCCGCTGTTCGGGTAGCCGGGGCTGATGTGGGACATCGGGCTCCAGGTCCGGCCGCCGTCGGTGGACTTCTGCAGCACCGCGTTGACGTCGCCGGTGGCGAAGGAGCAACTGCCGGACGCCGGGCAGAGGAAGGTCACCGCGGCCGCGCTCGGCCCGTAGTCCCAGGTCAGGTAGAGCGTCCCGTCCGGGCCGGCGGTGATGAAGTCCCGGTCGCCCCAGTTGTTCGCGTCCGGCGGGAGGATCTGCCCGACGGTCTTGAAGCTGGCGCCGTGGTCCGTGCTGACGTCGACGACGGGGTAGGTCAGGCCGGAGCGGGCGACCATGAACGCCACGTAGACCGCACCGTCGGGCGCGACGGTGATCGCCGGATCCCAGGACCGGCTGCCGTTCTGTCCGGTGCTGCCGGGCAGCGTGAGCGGCGGGCCGAAGGAGGATCCGCCGTCGCGTGAGCCGGCGAAGCCGATGCCCTTGCAGCCCATCCAGATGTCGTACACGGCGTTCACCACCGGGTCGACGGCCTGGATGGCCTCGGCGCTCTGCCCGGAGCAGGAGGCCGAGACGTTCGTCGGGGTGCTGATCGCGTAGGTGGCGGCCGCGCGGGCGGCCGGGCCCGCGGTGACGGGGGCACCGGCCGGTGCGGCCTGCGCCGGTCCGATGGTGAGGGCGAGGGCGGTGGCGCCGGCACAGAGGCCGACGAGCAGGGATCTGAGCCTGCCGGGACGTGCGCGCACGGGCTGATCTCCTCAGGGTGGAAGGGAGCCTGGGGGAACCTTGCGTGGGGTGGCGGGCCGTCAGCAGCGGTGCCGCGTCCGGCTTCCGGACGGATTCCCCCGGGCGACGGTCGCGAAGCCGTGCGGCTGTGGAGACAGCTCGGACGTCGTGTGCGGGGCCGGTTCAGATCCGGAAAAGCCACGCAGGGGTCTTGTGCTGCCCCTGCGTGGCTGGATACGGACAGGGCTCTGGATACGGGCATGGCTGTCTGATCGGCCGGTCATCCGAACGGCAGGCTCCGGCGCACCGGTCTCAGCGCCCCGGGGCGACCCGGCCGACCAGGTGGAGCAGCCGGTCCAGGGCGTCCTTAGAGTTGGGCTCGGTCAGGTTGACCATCAGTCGGAACGCCACCTTCAGCAACGCCGGGTGGCCGAGTCCGGCGGCGCCCGCGGCGCCGAGCAGCCGGGGGCGGCCGAGCAGGTCGGCGGTCAGCCGGCCGAGGGCGAAGTAGCCCGCGTAGGCGGAGCGCAGCTTCTGCGGGTAGGCGCGCAGGGCGAGTTCGCGGCCGCGGTCGGTGCGGCGGGCGTGCGCCTGGACGATCGTCTCGGCGGCGTAGCGGCCGGATTCCATCGCGTAGGCGATGCCCTCGCCGGTGCCGGGGCTGACCGTGCCGCCCGCGTCGCCGATCAGCAACAGGCCGTCCGCGTAGTGCGGTTGGCGGTTGAGGCCCATCGGGAGGGCGGAGCCGCGGATCGGCTCGGTGACGGCCTCGGGGGTGTAGGCGTAGCCGGGCGGCAGGCCGGCGCACCAGCGCCGCAGCAGGTCGCGCCAGTCCAGGTCGGTGCCCGTGGTGTCGAGGACGCCGAGGCCGACGTTGGCGGTGCCGTCGCCCATGCCGAACACCCAGGCGTAGCCGGGCAGGAGGCGGTGGGCGGGGTCGTCGGGGTCGCGCAGGTCGAGCCAGGCCTCCAGGTAGCGGTCGTCGTGGCGCGGGGTGGTGAAGTAGGTGCGGTAGGCCACGCCCATCGCGCGATCGGTGCGGCGGTAGCGCTTCATCGCGACCGACAGCCGGGTCGAGTTGCCGTCGGCGGCGACCACGATCGGGGCCCGGTACTCGACGGGCTTGCGATCCTCCCCCAGCTTGACGCTGACGCCGGTGATCCGGCCGGACCGCTCGTCCGTCAACGGGCCCGCCACGTTGGCCCGTTCGACCAGCCTGGCGCCGGCCGCGGCAGCCTTGCGGGCGAGCAGTTCGTCGAAGTCGGCGCGGCGGCGCACCAGTCCATGGCCGGGGAAGGCGGAGAGCTCGGGCCAGTCGAACTCCATCGAGCGGCGTCCGGAGATCAGCCGCAGCCCGCGGTTGTGCAGCCAGCCGGCCTCCTCCGAGACGTCGACGCCCATGTCGACCAGCTGCTTGACGGTGCGCGGCGTGAGGCCGTCGCCGCAGACCTTCTCCCGGGGGAAGGCGGACTTCTCCAGCAGCAGGACGTCCAGGCCGGTGCGGGCGAGGTGGTAGGCGGCTGTGGAGCCGGCCGGGCCGGCGCCGACCACGATGACGTCGGCGCTGTCCTCGGTCGGGGCGGCCGGCTGCCGCTCCGGTCGCACCTGCTGCTCTGAGCCGGGCATCGAGCACTCCCCCTGGGTCGGATCGGTTCCAGACGGACGATAGAGAACCTCGCCTTCCGCCCGCCGCCCCGACACGCGGGCCCGGGTCCCGAACCGGCCAATACCGGCCATCGCCTGACATGCCTGCGGCACGCACCGGTCCAACACAATCGGGTGATCAGATTGTTGCGAGGGACTAACCGGACCAATCGCCCCCAGCGACGCATTTAGGCCAAACGTCCCTTGCATCGCGTTTCCCACTACGGGAACTTTTGTGCCCCTCACGTCGTACGGATCCGGCCCCCGGGCCGACGGTCGACCGAGAGCTCCCTCCCACCCACAGGCTCGTCCCGGCCTGCCGTTACCCGATGGAAGACCCATGCGCATCCGCTCCACCGCCGCACGCACCCTGGTGGCCGTCCCGACCGCCGCCGCCCTGATGCTGCTCTCCCCCGTCGCGCACGCCGCCGCCGGCGGCAACGGCAACGGCAAGGGCCACCCCGGCAACAACGGCACCGTGAAGATCCACGACGCCGCCACCGGCCAGGAGGACGTGCGCAACGAGCCCAAGGTCTGCACCTTCTACCTGGACTCCTTCGGCTTCGACCCGAACCAGGACGTGCTCTGGGCGATCTTCGACATGAACAGCGACATGACCGAGCCGGTCGTGTTCGGTGACCTCCCGGTCGACGGCAAGGGCCACATCCGCACCGAGGACATCAACCTGCCGGACGGCCACTACAAGCTGTTCTGGAAGGCCGTCCCGCTGGTCGACGGCGAGCTGCCGGAGCACCCGGACGTCAGCAACCCCAAGCAGAAGGTCTTCAAGGTCGACTGCGGCGGCGAGACCCCGGCCCCGACCGGCAAGCCGACCCCCACCGGCACCCCGACCAAGAGCCCGTCGGCCGGCCCGACCACCGTGCCGAGCACCACCCCGTCGCACACCCCGGCCCCCTCCCACACCCCGACCCCGTCGCAGACGCCCGCACCCTCGCACTCGGCCACGCCGTCGCAGACCCCCACGCCGTCGCACTCGGCCACGCCGTCCACCACCCCGGCGCCGACCACCCCGGCGACCGAGCCGGCCAAGACGCCCGCGCCGACCACCCCGGCCACGGAGCCCGCGAAGACCCCCGCGCCCACCACCCCCGCCGCCGAGGTCCCGACCGGCGCGCCCAGCGACGCCCCGAGCGCCGGCCCGTCCACCCCGCCGACCGCCACCGTCCCGGTGCACCCCGGCGCGGGCACCAAGGTCGCCCCGGACCAGCCGCTGGTCGTCCCGGCCAAGGTCAGCGTCCCGACCCCGATCCCGGGCGCCTCGGACGGCAAGAAGCTGGCCTCCACCGGTAGCGACGGCACCCTGCTGTACGCGGGCGCCGGCACCGCCCTGCTGGTCGCCGGCGCGGGCGCGGTGGTCTACACCCGCCGTCGCCGCACCTCCTCCTGACGACCGCAGGAGCCTGCGGCACCGCCGAGTTGCCGCAGGGAACCCGATGACGCCGCCTCCGGGGGTCTGAGCCCTCCGGAGGCCGCAGGGCCGCGTCTGAGCCGCGGCACCACGGAGCCCCCGGCCCGCTCGCAGTAGCACCGGCGCCACGGGCTCCCGGCCGTGACCCGCCCCTCCCAGCGGGCCCGGCCGGAGACGACGGAAGCCCCTGACCGCACGGGGGGACGGCCAGGGGCTTCCGTTCTTCACCACGGCCACCACGGCCTCGCTGGTTCACCCTTCTCACGGATTCACCGCCAGCACCACGAACTCCGCCAGCGCCCCGAGGTGCAGCGCGCCCTGCAGCAGGGTCGCCCGGCGCGGGATGACGGTCAGCGTGCCGAGCACGACCGTCAGGGTCAGCAGCACCATGTGCGACGGTGCGAGGCCGAGGACGAGCGGCCCGGAGAGCCAGGCGGAGGCGATCGCGACCACCGGGATGGTCAGGCCGATGCTGGCCAGCGCCGAGCCCAGGGCCAGGTTGAGGCTGGTCTGCACCCGGTTGCGCACGGCCGAGCGCAGCGCCGCGATGGTCTCCGGCAGCAGCACCGTCATGGCGATCACCACGCCGACCACCGCGTGCGGGAGCCCGGCGCCGTCCACCGCGGACTCGATGGTCGGCGAGACGGCCTTGGCCAGGCCCACCACCGCCACCAGCGCGACGGCGAGCAGCAGCAGGCTGACCCCGGCGGCCCGGAGGGTGGGCGGGCTCGCGTGGTCGTCGTCCTCTTCCCGGCGGATCCTGCCCTCCGGGGGTGACGGGCAGGAAGTAGTCCCGGTGCCGCAGGGTCTGGGTGGTCACGAACAGCCCGTACACCACGAGCGAGGCGGTGGCCGCGTAGGCGAGCTGGGTGGTGGAGAACTGCGGACCCGGCGTGCTGGTGGTGAAGGTCGGCAGGACCATGCTGAGCGTGGCGAGGGTGGCGATGCAGGCGAGCGCCGTGCCGGTGCCCTCGCCGTTGAAGACGGCGGTGCGGTACTTGAGCGCGGCAACGATGATCGACAGGCCCGTGATCCCGTTGCAGGTGATCATGACGGCGGCGAACACGGTGTCCCGGGCGAGGGTCGCGGACTTGTCCCCTCCGTCGGCCATCAGCGTCACGATCAGCGCGACCTCGATCACGGTGACCGCCACCGCGAGCACCAGCGATCCGAACGGCTCCCCGGTCCGGTGCGCGTGATCTCGGCGTGGTGCACGACCGCCAGCACGGCCCCCATCAGGAACAGGGCGACGACGCCGACCACCCAGCCGGGCAGGTCCTCGTGCCAGGTCAGGACGAGCACGACGAAAGCCGCCACCGGGACGACGACGGTCCAGTGCGCGGTGGCCTCGCGGAGCTTCGCGATCATGCGCCCGAGGATCCCAGACCGCGGGCTCGCCACCCGGGTGCCCGCGCCGGGACATGGACGGATGTGGAACACCTCGTCCCGGTCTGCGCAGTCACCCTCCGTAGTCGGCGAGGTAGCGGAGCACCTTGTCGACGTGCGGGCGGACCCGTTCCGGGACTCCCCCGGCGGCCGCCACCGACTTGTCACTGGTGCGGTAGGCGGCGGCGACCAGAGCGGGCAGGTCCCGGGTGAAGCCGCGGCGCTTTATCTGCTGGTCGAGCCAGCAGACGTAGTTGCCCATCGCGGCGATCGCGTCGCCCGGGTCCAGGTACGACTTCGGTCCGTCGTGGTTGGCGGCCCTGGCCCAGGCGTCGAAGACGGCGGGCGTCCACATCGCGATGCCGTACTCACCGGTCTCCGGGCGGGCCGCGTTCGGATCGAAACCGCTCTCCGCCTTGAGCATCGCGGCCAGCAGGACCGGGGTGATCTCCGGCTCGGGGCAGCGCCGGGCGGCGACCTCGATCGTGCCCCGGTAGGCCACCGGGACGTCGGAGCCGGCCGGGATCGCCCCGGGCAGCGGCGGCACGGCGCGGAGCGCGCCCGGCGCGAGGGGTTCGGGGCCGCCGGTCAGGGCGAGCAGGAGGGCCGCGCAGGCCAGCAGGCCGGCGCCGGCCCGGACGGCCCGGCGGCGCCCGGCCGGGCGGGCGGTGGCACGGGCGACCAGCGCGGCGAGGTCGGTGCGGGCGCGCTCCTCCCGGTCGGCGGTCAGGCATGCCGCCACCACCGGCCGCCAGCTGGCCGGCAGCGCCTGGTCCGGCCGAAGCGGGGCGGCACCGCGCGCGTACGCCTGGGCGGCCAGTGACCTGGCCCGGGCGGTGGCCCCGAGGAAGGGGTGCAGCCCACCGGTGAACAGTTGGTGGGCGATCACCCCGAAGGCCCAGACGTCGGCGCTGGGACGCAGTGCGACCCCGCGCGCCCCGGTGCGCTGGGACCACCACTCGGGCGGGACGTGGTCCGGCGAGCCGAGCGGCGGAGCGTAGGCGTGGGTGCCCTCCAGTTCGGCGGTGAGGCCGAAGTCGGCGATCTTGGCGGTGCCGTCGGGCATCAGCAGGATGTTGGCCGGTTTGAGGTCCCCGTGGACCCAGCCCGCCCGGTGCATGTGGGTCAGTCCGGCGCAGACCTCGGTGAGGATCCGTTCGGCGCCGGGCACCGGCGTTCCGGCACGGACGGCGGCCAGGACGTCCTGCAGGCTGCGGGCGGCGCGCTCCATCACCAGGGCGACAGCGCCGTCCAGTTCGGGGTGGTCGGGGTCGTCGACCGTGACCACGGCGAGGGTGCGGATCAGGTGGGGATGGTCGGCACGGCGGCTGAAGCGCAGCTCGCCGGCGGCCATCTGGGCCAGAGTGCGGCGCTGACCGGGGCTGGAGCGGGCCGGGCCGAGGAGCTTGACGGCCGCCGGGGTGCCGTCCGGACCCTCGGCGGCGTAGACGCTGCCCCAGGCGCCCGCGCCGAGGAAGGCGCCGGTCCGGTAGCCCGCCAGCGGGTAGCCGTCGGGGATCTCGAAGGGCGGCGGGGCGGCGACGGGCCGCTCCTGCGGGGGACCGGCACCGGGGGCGGCGCCGTGCTCCCGGGCCGGCGTCACGGCCGCGCGACCGGGCGCCGGGGCGGGAGCAGGGCCAGGTGCTCCTCCCGGACGAGGTCGAACCGCAGGGCCAGGCCGACCAGTTCCTCTCGCTTGCCGCCCGCCGCTCCCTCCTCGTACGGATCGCGCAACCGCAGCTTCGTGCCGACCAGGTAGTCGATGTGGTAGTTCACCGCCGAGCGGGTCAGCCCCCGGCAGGAGGGCAGGACGCGCAGCCGGGCCAGCACTTCGGTCACCCCGGGGACGGCGGCGGTGGAGGGCGAGCGGAGCCGGGGTTCGCAGAGCGCGAGCAGCACCAGGAAGTACTTGGCGGTCGGGTCCAGGGCGAAGGGGCTGACGGTGCGCTCGCCCTCGGCACCGCCGGGGTGGCCGTCCAGGTAGGCGTGCTGGGGAGCGAAGACCTTGAAGGCGGCGGGCTCGCCGAGAGCGGGCAGCAGGACGCGGGAGAGTTCGAAGGGGACGGGTGCGCCGAGGCGCCCGGGGGCCACCTTGATGTGCTCGCCGGCGCCTTCGAGGTTCTCCACCACGTAGGTGGCGGTGGTGCTGAAGTTCGACAGCCGCCAGTAGTCCTCGGCGGCGACCACCTCGCCGGCGCGCCGGGAGACGCCTTGGTCGGGCAGCGGGATGGCGACCGGCCGCCCGGGCTCGCCGCGCCCGAACACCGCGGCCTCGCCGGGGCCCATCCGCAGCAGTCCGGGCGCCGGATCCGGCCCCGGGCCGGGCAGTTGCACGATGACCGTGTCCACGCAGCACCTCCGTGGGATCGGCTCGATGGTATCCGTCCGATTCGCCCAAGCGGCAAGGCGCCACCCGGACGAGTGAAGGAACACGGCCAACCGAGGTCGGTCTGCGGGGAGTTGTCCCGCCGAGCAGGCCCGGCCGGGCGGTGCCGCGTCGTGCACGCCCGATAAAAGGGTGATTCAAGGTCTGGTCAAAGCAGTGGTGTTGGCGTACGGGACGCGGCGCACCAGGACCAACTCGGCCCTCTCCGGCACCACGGACACCGCCTCCGTGCGCCCGGCAGGCGCCCCGGACGGGGCTTGGGTACAGTTCGAGTAGGCCCACGGCCCTTTGGACACCGAGGGGTTGGAACGTATGGCCGAACCGGAGGAGCCCGCCCGAGTGGCCCTGACGCTGACCTCGGACGACTTCGGTCACCGGGCCGCGGCGTCGGCGCCTGCGGGCGGCGGCGCGACGGCCGGGCGGCGGACGGTTCCGCCGCCCGGTAACTGATCCTCCGTCAGGCGGCAACTTGTCCGCACGCTGAACATTCGGCGAACGATTGCAGCCAGTAGTTGAACGGTCACGATGGGTGTGACGCAACGCACACATGCGAATCCCAGGATGTGTGCAACACTCATCTCATCCAGTGAGATTCCCTTAATTTCCAAGGAGGTTCGTATCATGCGCACTCGGATTGCAGCCGTGATGATGGCGGCGGCAGGGATCGCAGCCCTGTCGGCTGCTCCCGCCATGGCCGCCACGGCGACGTCCGAGGCCGGCACCGTCGCCTGCGCCACGGTGCTCAACCGCCCCTGCATCACGCACCAGGTCGACGGCGACGGCATCGTCGGCATAGCCCAGGTCAACGCGGACCCCACCCAGTTGACGATGGTTCAGGTAGAGGTGCGTTCCCAGCAGGCCTGGGGCAGCCCGTGGGAGACGGTCGCCAGCGCGTCCGCCGTCCGACTGGGCTCCGTCCAGGCCGCCACCCCGAAGGTCACCGGCCCCGCCCCCCACATCGTCTGCGCCACCGCCGGCCCGGCGCTGGACGCCAGCAGGCAGGTGACCACCTGCACCAACCCGTTCTGACCGCCACGGCCAGGACCCCCGGCCGTTCACCCGTGGAACGGCATCCGTAAGACAGGGCAGCGCCCGTACGACCGGGCGCAGGGAGCCGGGGCCGTCACGGCCCCGGCTCCTCGCACGTTCCACCCGGCGAACCGCCGACGGGCCGCGCCGGGGCCTGGTGCCGGGCCCCACCAGGGCGGACGCCCGGGCCCCGCCCCCGGCGCGTATTAACAAAAGTAGCTGCCGCCCGGTGTATAAGGGTTGATATAGGGGGGGGGCGGGTAATTAAA
>NZ_JBHWDU010000058.1:0-55265 GCF_042734825.1 Kitasatospora sp. NPDC059648
CAAGGATCCGGCACAACGGCCCACCGTGGACGGGCTGTTGAGGATGATCGCGGAGGGGGCCCGGGAACGGACGGTCCAGCTGCGGACGGGGCCGGGGGGGGCGGCCCGGGCGGCCGCCGGCGCCCCCCCCCCCGCGTCCGGGTTCAGACGGCGATCACGGTGATCAGGGCGACCAGGCCCACCAGCGCGGGCGCGATGACCCACCAGCACCAGCGGACGACCACCGGCCCGGCCGCGCCGGGGCGGGTGCCGTTGCGCTCGGCCATCTCCTGGAGGACGTCCGTCACCTGGTCGGACCAGGCGCGGGTGGGGTCGGGGGCGCCCTGGACGACCGGGTTGGTCCGGCCGGCGAGTCCCAGCCCCAGCCCCGTCCGGGAGGCGTGCTCGGCGTTGCCGCGGCTGCGGGCCCGGGTGGCGCGCTTGCGCTGGCGCAGCGAGACCGGGACGGCCCACACCTGGTACTTCTTCTCGCCGGCCAGCAGCTCGACGGAGTACCCGGCGCGCAGCGCGGCGACCGAGGCCCAGGGGGCGGTGATGGTGCGCCACGGGTTGCGGACGACGAGGCGGTCGCTGCCGGCGAACACCGCCGGGCGCAGCGTGTAGGCGATCACCGGGAAGGCGAACACCGGCACCGCGGCGAGGGCGACGTACGGGG
Source organism: Kitasatospora sp. NPDC059648 (assembly GCF_042734825.1). NCBI lineage: Bacteria > Bacillati > Actinomycetota > Actinomycetes > Kitasatosporales > Streptomycetaceae > Kitasatospora > Kitasatospora sp. NPDC059648. The sequence continues at coordinate 656 of NZ_JBHWDU010000058.1, forward strand.
TCTTGCCGGTGCCGGTCACCACCGCGTCGCCGATCAGCCACGCGGCGACGGCGAGCAGGAGCACGCCGGAGATCACGCCGGGGACGGAGCGGTACACGCGGTCCGCGTACTCGGGTTCCCCGCCGGGGGCGGCCGGGCCCTGGTGGGGCTTGCCGTCGGATTCGGTCATGGCGTCGATTCTGCCCCATCCGCCCCTCACCGGCGGGTCTCGGTCCGGCCACGAATGGCAGGCCGGAGCGCCGGGTGGCCGAGGTCTCGGTCCGGCCACGAAAGGCCGCCGGAAAGGTGGTCGCCCTAGCGGTCGACTACGCGCGTAGATATGCTGGTCTGGTGACTATGTCCACTGTTGCAGCCAATGCCCTCCCCCAGCCTGGCGGCCGGGAGGTACCCCCAGGCGTTGCGGACAGCGGCCTCGCGGACGTTGCGGCGTCCGAGGCCTCGCTCCGCCGCTTCCTGCACGGCCTGCCCGGCGTCGACCAGGTCGGCCTCGAAGCCCGCGCCGCCTCCCTGGGCACCCGCTCGATCAAGACCACGGCGAAGGCGTACGCCATCGACCTGGCGATCTCCATGATCGACCTGACCACACTGGAGGGCGCGGACACGGTCGGCAAGGTGCGCGCCCTGTGCGCCAAGGGCAGGACCCCCGACCCGACCGACCCGACCACCCCGCGCGTCGCCGCCATCTGCGTCTACCCGGACATGGTCGCCACCGCCAAGGACGCCCTGCGCGGCACCGACATCCAGGTCGCCTCGGTGGCCACCGCCTTCCCGGCCGGCCGCGCCGCCCTCCCGGTCAAGCTCGCCGACACCGCCGACGCGGTGGCCGCGGGTGCCGACGAGATCGACATGGTGATCGACCGCGGTGCCTTCCTCTCCGGCCGCTACTTCGACGTCTACAACGAGATCGTCGCCGTCAAGGAGGCGTGCAAGCGCCCGGACGGCACCTCCGCCCACCTCAAGGTGATCTTCGAGACCGGCGAGCTGCAGACGTACGACAACGTGCGCCGCGTCTCCTGGCTGGCGATGCTGGCCGGCGCCGACTTCATCAAGACCTCCACCGGCAAGGTCGCCGTCAACGCGACCCCGCCGGTCACCCTGCTGATGCTGGAGGCAGTCCGCGACTTCCGCGCCGCCACCGGCGTCCAGGTCGGCGTGAAGCCGGCCGGCGGCATCAAGACCACCAAGGACGCCATGAAGTACCTGGTGATGGTCAACGAGACGCTCGGCGACGACTGGCTGACCCCGCACTGGTTCCGCTTCGGCGCCTCCAGCCTGCTCAACGACCTGCTGATGCAGCGCCAGAAGCTCGCCACCGGCCGCTACTCCGGCCCCGACTACGTGACGGTGGACTGATCACCATGGCCAAGAAGAAGAACATCGAGGAGCCCGCGGCCAAGCCGGCCGGAGGCCTCTTCGCCTACGCCCCGGCCCCGGAGTCCCCCGCCGCCGCGGGCGACATCGCCACCTCGTACGGCCACTTCATCGGCGGCGAGTTCGTCGACTCCTCCGGCAGCGAGGCCCTGAAGACGGTCAACCCGGCCACCGAGCAGGTGCTCGCCGAGTTCGCCCAGGGCACCGACGAGGACGTGGAGCGCGCCGTCGCCGCCGCCCGCAAGGCCTTCGCCGACTGGTCGTCACTGCCCGGCAGCGAGCGCGCCAAGTACCTGTTCCGGATCGCCCGGATCATCCAGGAGCGCAGCCGCGAGCTGGCCGTGCTGGAGTCGATGGACAACGGCAAGCCGATCCGCGAGACCCGCGACTTCGACATCCCGACCGTCGCCGCGTGGTTCTTCTACTACGCGGGCTGGGCGGACAAGCTGGACTACGCCGGCTTCGGCGCCAACCCGCGCCCGCTGGGCGTGGCCGGCCAGGTCATCCCGTGGAACTTCCCGCTGATGATGCTGGCGTGGAAGATCGCGCCCGCGCTGGCGACCGGCAACACGGTCGTCCTCAAGCCGGCCGAGACCACCCCGCTGACGGCCCTGCGCTTCGCCGAGATCTGCCGCCAGGCCGGTCTGCCGAAGGGCGTCGTCAACATCGTCACCGGCGACGGCCGCACCGGCGCCGCGCTCACCGCGCACCCGGACGTCAACAAGGTCGCCTTCACCGGCTCCACCCCGGTCGGCCGGGCGATCGCCAAGCAGCTGGCCGGCAGCCGCAAGAAGCTGTCGCTGGAGCTCGGCGGCAAGGCCGCCAACATCGTCTTCGACGACGCGCCGATCGACCAGGCGGTCGAGGGCATCGTCAACGGCATCTTCTTCAACCAGGGCCACGTCTGCTGCGCGGGCTCGCGCCTGCTGGTCCAGGAGTCCGTCCAGGACGAGGTGCTGGACGCCCTGAAGCGCCGGATGGCCACCCTGCGGGTCGGCGACCCCCTGGACAAGAACACCGACATCGGCGCGATCAACTCGGCCGCCCAGCTGGCCCGGATCACCGAGCTGACCGAGGCCGGCGAGGCCGAGGGCGCGGACCGCTGGTCGCCGGAGTGCGAACTCCCGGGCACCGGCTTCTGGTTCAAGCCGACCCTGTTCACCGGCGTCAGCCAGGCCCACCGGATCGCCCAGGAGGAGATCTTCGGCCCGGTGCTGTCGGTGCTGACCTTCCGCACCCCCGAGGAGGCGGTCGCGAAGGCCAACAACACCCCGTACGGCCTCTCCGCCGGCATCTGGACGGAGAAGGGCTCGCGCATCCTCTGGATGGCCAACAGGCTCAAGGCCGGCGTGGTCTGGGCCAACACCTTCAACAAGTTCGACCCGACCTCGCCGTTCGGCGGCTACAAGGAGTCGGGCTACGGCCGCGAGGGTGGCCGCCACGGTCTGGAGCCCTACCTGAATGTCGAGGCCCGAGATGTCTGACACGACCATCCAGCGTCTTGACGTCCTCAAGACCTACAAGCTGTACGTCGGCGGGAAGTTCCCGCGCTCCGAGAGCGGACGGGTGTACGAGGTGACCGACTCGAAGGGCGAGTGGCTCGCCAACGCCCCGCTGGGCACCCGCAAGGACACCCGTGACGCCGTCCTGGCCGCCCGCGCGGCGGTCAAGGGCTGGGCCGGCACCACCGCGTACAACCGCGGCCAGGTGCTGTACCGGGTGGCCGAGATGCTGCAGGGGCGCCGCGAGCAGTTCGCCGCCGAGGTGTCGCTCTCCGAGGGCATCGGCCCGAAGAAGGCCGCCGCGCTGGTGGACGCCGCGATCGACCGCTGGGTCTGGTACGCGGGCTGGACGGACAAGGTCGCCCAGATCGCGGGCGGTGCCAACCCCGTCGCCGGGCCGTACTTCAACCTCTCCACCCCGGAGCCGACCGGCGTGGTCGGGATCGTCGCCCCGCAGGCCGGCTACGGGCACTCGCTGCTCGGCCTGGTCTCGGTGATCGCCCCGGCGATCGCCACCGGCAACACGGTCGTGGTCGCGGCCGCCGCGGACGCCCCGCTGCCCGCGCTGTCGCTGGGCGAAGTGCTCGCCACCTCGGACGTCCCGGGCGGCGTGGTCAACATCATCTCGGGCCGCACCGCGGACATCGCCCCCACGCTGGCCTCGCACCAGGACGTCAACGCGCTGGACCTCACCGGGGCCATCGCCGCCGACGGCCCCGGCGCGGCGCCCGCCCTGGAGGCCGCCGCCGCCGATACCCTGAAGCGGGTGGTCCGTCCGGAGCTGGACCCGTTCGCCCAGGACTGGACCAATGCGCCCGGTACGGACCGGCTACTCTCGTTCCTGGAGACGAAGACGGTCTGGCACCCGATGGGGATCTGACCCTCCCCGCTCCACCGCGTCACAACTCCACAGACTGGCCGTCCCCAGCGCCCTCTCCCCCCCAGGGCCCGGGCGGTCATTGGACGGACCCGCGCCTCTCCCCCCCTGGCGCGGGTCCGTCGACTTTCGTCACCGTCCCAGCCGACTTTCGGCGCTCGCCGTGCGCATGCGTCCGGACCACAATCCTCGGTACCGACACCGTCGAGGGGGGCGCCGTGGGGGAGTTGATCGCCGAGCTGATGCCGCTGTTCGCGGACGGGTTCGTCCGCAGGTGGCACGTGGCCCGGGTCCGCCGCCGACTGGCCGCGGGGAAGCCGGTACGGGTGCCCTGTTCGGCCCGGTCCGAGCGGCCCGGCTGGCAACGCGAGTACGTCAACGGCAGGTTGGGCATCACCCCGGGTGCCACGGCGGTGAGCTTCGGCTCCCGTGTCCTTGGTCACGTCGATCTGCCCACCGGGGGCACCTTCCACGAGCCCGAGCCCGACACCTGGCACTCCCAGGACTGGGCCGCCACCGCCTACCAGCCGCCCGGCGGCGGCCGCCCCGTGTACCTCCAGGTCGACAGCCGCTACCTGCCGGTGGTCCACCTCGCCTTCGCCCGTCCCGAGTCGCAGAAGGTGTGAGCCGGACGGTTTCGGCAACCGGCCGGGATGCGTCAGACTGGTGTCCCGTGAGTGACTCCCCCATGAATCCCGCGCCGACGGCCCATGCCCGGGTGATCCTGCTCTCCGGGCCCTCCGGATCGGGGAAGTCCTCGCTGGCCGAGCGCAGCGGGCTGCCGGTGCTCCAGCTGGACGACTTCTACAAGGACGGGGACGACCCCACCCTGCCCCGGCTGCCCGACGGCGCCGTGGACTGGGACTCCCCGCTCGCCTGGCACCGCGACCAGGCCGTCGCCGCCATCCGCGCACTGTACGAGGACGGGCGCACCGAGGTGCCGGTGTACTCGATCCCGGACAACGGCCGGGTCTCCACCCGCCCGCTGGACCTGGGCGGCGCGACCGCGTTCATCGCCGAGGGCATATTCGCCGCCGAGATCGTCGCCGAGTGCGCGGCCGAGGGCCTGCTCGGGGACGCCCTGTGCCTGCGCAACGGCGCGCTCACCACGGCCTGGCGCCGACTGCGCCGGGACGTCCGCGAGGGCCGCAAGTCGCTGCCGGTGCTGCTGCGCCGGGGCTTCCGGCTGATGCGGGCCGAGCGGGCCATCGTCGGCCGGCAGGTCGAACTCGGCTCGTACCCGTGCGCCGGAGCGGAGGCCGAGCGGCGGGTTCGCGCGGCGGCCGGGCCGCTGGAGCTCTCCGCGGTCTGAACGCCGGCGGCGGAAAGCCGGGCCGACGGAACGGCGGCCCGACAGAACGGCGGGCCGACGGAACGGCGGCCCGCCGACGAGAACGACGACGGGCCCGGTGCGTCTCCCCCGCACCGGGCCGTCGCCTGCCGAACGGCCTCGGCTCCCCACAGGCACCGCTCCCCCGAGCCGGCGCCCCCGAACCGCAACCGTCCGCTACCCGTCCCCCGACGGGAGTCCTCTTGCCCCCCTGGCCCCCAGGGTCCCCTCGGCCCTAGGCGACCAGCTCACCGAACGCCCGGACGGTGTCGCCCGACTTGTTCAGGTGCTCGTCGTCGCGCAGCCGGCGCAGCGCGCGCCAGATGCTGCTCTTGACCGTGCCGACGCTGATCCCCAGGACGTCGGCGATCTCCGGGTCGGTCTTGCCCTCGTAGTACCGCAGCACCAGCATGGTCCGCTGGTTCTCCGGCAGCTTCGCCAGCGCCTGCCAGAGCACGGTGCGCAGCTCGGTGCCGCCCATCGCGTCGGTGTCGCCGGCCGTCTCCGGCAGCTCCTCGGTCGGGTACTCGTTGACCTTGCGGCGCCGCCAGGCGGAGATGTGCAGGTTGGTCATGGTGCGGCGGAGGTAGCCCCCGACCGCGGCCTTGTCGGTGATCCGGCCCCAGGCGCGGTAGGTGCTGAAGAGCGCGCTCTGCAGCAGGTCCTCGGCCTCGTAGCGGTCACCCGTGAGGTGGTACGCCGTGGCGTACAGGGAGGCGCGGCGCTCGCGCACGTACGCGGTGAACTCCGTGATGTGGTCCTCCGCGACGGCCGGGTGCTCCCCCTGCGCGTCTCCCTGTCCCGCCTCGGTGGTGCGGGCCGGTGCGGGGTTCAGCCGCAGCAGCGTCGCACCGGCGGCCTCGCGGCCGGTCGGCTCCCCCGAACCGACCGCCCGCAGGCCGCTGTTCCCCCGGTTGTCCTTGCCCTCGGCGCGGACGGGGAGGATCCCCCGCAGCGTGAGGGTGTTGGCGGAGTCGACCGCACTCCCCAGTCGGCCGATCCCGTACAGCTCCCCCGTCCTGCCGCCGCCGCTCACCCGGCGGGCGACAGGGTTTCCACCGGTGCTGTGCGCGCACCCCCGTACGGTCACGGCACCGGAGTTCTCGTCGGTCCTGACCTCGTACCGGGTCCGGTGCGTGGTCGCTGACGAACGCGCGGTGCGGACAGCCGGGTTGGTCCGGGTCTGAAGCATGGCGTTCATCGTGCGCCCCCTGGGTCGGTACGAGCAGTTCCTGTTGCCGCCCTCCAGCCGGCCCTTGCGGCCCGCTGTCCTGCGGCGACATGGAAAATCCTGCCCGCCGGTTGTGATGGCGCTGTCCGCCGACTGTCACAGGGGTGTCACAGGGGCGGGCCTTTCGTCCCGGTCCGGCTCCCTCCCTACCGGACGCCGGTGGGCGTCCTTCCGGTTCCCGTACGGGCGGTGACCGGTCCGGGGGGTGATTCGGCGCTTTCCGTGAGCCAAAATGGGGCCGTGCCTTTCCTCCTACTGATCGAGGACGACGACGCCATCCGCACCGGCCTCGAACTCGCCCTCACCCGCCAGGGCCACCGCGTGGCCACCGCCGCCTCCGGCGAGGACGGTCTGAGGCTCTTCAAGGAGCAGCGGCCCGACCTGATCGTGCTGGACGTCATGCTGCCCGGGATCGACGGCTTCGAGGTCTGCCGTCGGATCCGCCGCACCGACCAGCTGCCGATCATCCTGCTCACCGCACGCTCGGACGACATCGACGTGGTGGTGGGCCTGGAGTCCGGCGCCGACGACTACGTGGTGAAGCCGGTGCAGCCGCGCGTGCTGGACGCCAGGATCCGGGCGGTGCTGCGGCGCGGCGAGCGGGAGAGCTCGGACTCCTCCGCGTACGGCAGTGTGGTGATCGACCGGGCCGCGATGACCGTCACCAAAGACGGCCAGGACCTCCAGCTCACCCCGACCGAGCTGCGGCTGCTGCTGGAGCTCAGCCGCCGCCCCGGCCAGGCGCTCTCCCGCCAGCAGCTGCTGCGGCTGGTCTGGGAGCACGACTACCTCGGCGACTCCCGCCTGGTGGACGCCTGCGTGCAGCGGCTGCGGGCGAAGGTCGAGGACGTGCCGTCCGCGCCGACGCTGATCCGCACCGTGCGCGGCGTCGGCTACCGGCTGGACCCCCCCGCCTGACCCTCCCCGTTCCGAACCCCTGAACTCCCGTACGACGACAGGCTCTTGTGACTGACCATCAGCAGACTGCCCGGCGGTTCTCGTCCGGCCCGTGGCGGCGGCTGCGCTCCTTGCGGGTGCGGCTGATCGCGGTGTTCGCGGCCGTCGCGCTGCTCGCCGCCGTCTCGGCGTCCGGCATCGCGTACTGGCTGAACCGGGACGCGGTGCTCAAGCGAGCCCAGGACACCGCGCTGAACGACTTCCGGGTCTCGCTCAGCCGCAACGTCTCCGACCTGCCGCTGAACGCCAGCTGTCCGGAACTCGCCGCGCTGGCCTCCACCGTGGCGAGCTCCGGCCTGACCTACGACGTGGTCGTGGTGGACGGGGCGCACCCGGAGTGCCCGGCCTCGTCCGACCCGACGCACTTCACGCTGGCCGACGTCCCGGCGGCGCTGCAGACCACCGTCGCCAAGCCGCGCGAGGTCACCGAGACCAACCCGTACCCGTACCACCTGTACTGGCAGCGGCAGAACCTGGAGGGCCGCCCGTTCGTGATCGGCGGCACCAAGGTGCTGCCGAACGGTCCGACGGCGTACATGTTCAAGTCGCTGGAGAACGAGCGGGCCGACCTCAACACGCTGGGCTGGTCGCTGGCCATCGCCACGCTGCTGGCGCTGATCGGCTCGGCGCTGCTCGCCCAGGCCGCCTCGGCGACCGTACTGCGGCCGGTCAAGCGCCTCGGCGAGGCCGCCAAGCGGCTCGGCGAGGGGCACCTGGACACCCGGCTGGAGGTCGAGGGCTCGGACGAACTCGCCGACCTGGCCCGGACGTTCAACCGGGCCGCGGAGTCGCTGCACGAGCAGGTCGAGGAGCTGAGCGCGCGCGAGGCGCAGAGCCGGCGGTTCGTCGCCGACATGTCGCACGAACTGCGCACCCCGCTGACCGCGATGACCGCGGTGACCGACATCCTGGAGGACGAGGCGGAGTCGCTGGACCCGATGATCGAGCCGGCCGTCCGGCTCGTGGTCAGCGAGACCCGGCGGCTGTCCGACCTGGTGGAGAACCTGATGGAGGTCACCCGCTTCGACGCGGGCACCGCCAAGCTGGTCGCCGACGAGGTGGACGTCGCCGACCTGATCATGTCCTGCATCGACGGCCGGGCCTGGTACGACGCGGTCGAACTGGACGCCCCGCGGGGCATCCTGGCCGTGGTCGACCCGCGCCGGCTCGACGTGGTCTTCGCCAACCTGATCGGCAACGCCCTCAAGCACGGCGGCTCGCCGGTGCGGGTCAAGGTCCGGCAGACCGAGGACTCGGTCGTGGTCGAGGTCTCCGACAGCGGCCCCGGCATCCCCGAGGACGTGCTGCCGCACGTCTTCGACCGCTTTTACAAGGCCGACCGGGGGCGGGCCCGCTCGGAGGGCAGCGGCCTGGGGCTGTCCATCGCGATGGCCAACGCCCAGATCCACGGGGGGACGATCACGGCGGCGAACGGGGAGGTCGGCGCGGTGTTCACCCTCACCCTGCCGCTGACCCCGCCACCGCCGCCGTCCGCGGGCGGGGCCGAAGGCGGCCCCGCCGGCGACGACGAGCACAAGGACGCCACGTGACCTCCCCCACCCGCACCACCCTGCGCCGCACCGCCGGCGTGCTGCTCCTGCTCGCACTGGCCTCCGGCTGCGGCATCCGGCCGACCGCCGTACCGGTCGACGCCGGCGCGCCCGCCAGCCGGACGGCCTGCCCGACCGCCCCGCACATACCGACCGCCCTGGCCACCCCGACCGGCCCGGCCCCGACCCTCACCCCGACCCGCGGCGCCGCCAAGGCCGCCGGTCCGAGCCCCTCGCCGACCCCGGTGGCGCCCGGCTCTCCGCCGCCCGACAACGCGTTCAGCGCGGTGCCCACGGCCGCGCCGTGCCGCTGAGGCGTGTCCGGCGGAGGGGGAAACGGGAGCGCGTCCTGGAATGTTCACGTCCGAGACGGAACCGGCGCGCCCCAGGCCCACGTCCTTCCCCCCGTGCAGCGAGATGGCGGGCGTTCCGGCGCTCGGACCCAGAGCAGGGCGACGGCAGCCGTCCACCGTCCCTTCCGGCTGGCCGGGCTGGCGGGCCTGGCCCTCCACCTGACGCTGGTGCTCTGGCTGGTGCTCAGACCGCTGCCGGTGGCCTGGGTGTACGACGCCAACCTGACTCCGCTGGCCTCGCTCCGCTCCTCGACCACCTGGCAGGTGGTCGGCGAGTTCCTGCTGCTCGCCCCGCTCGGCGTGCTGCTCCCGCTGGCCGGCGGCCGGGTCCGGGCCCCCTGGCTGCCGTCCTTCCTGCGCACCACGGGCGTCTCCGCCCTGCTGGCGACCGGCCTGGAGTTCCTCTCCTCCTGGACGCCCGGACACGTGCTCAACGTGGACCACATACTGTTCGCCGTGCTGGGCGTGGTGATCGCCCACCTCGCCCTGGTGCCCGGCCTGCGCCACCTGCTGCAGGCCCCCCGGCCGAAGCCGCGGGCCCCGCGAGTGTCCGCCCTGACCGTCCCGCCGGTGGCCGCCACCGTCGCCCCGGCGGTGGCGGCCGTACCCGCGGCGCGGGCGCGCGCCTACGCGGAGCCGACGCCCCCCACCCGCCCGCTCGCCCCCGGGCGCTCCTGATCCGACGCGAATCGTCGGACCCGCCCTGACCCGCTCCAAGCCCCCGCGGGCACCACCCGGCCGCCGACCTCGACCAGCCCGCCCGGGCGCGGGCCCGCCATCAGCTGCGAACCCCGGCCCTGGGTGACGGTCAGCGCCCGCCCGAGGTGCCCCGCCAGCAACAGGGCCGCCGCCCCGGTCGCCTCGTCCTCGTCGATCCCGTCGCCCCGACCGGGGAACGCCCGTGCCCGGACCGTACCGGCCGCCTCGTCCTGCCAGGCCCAGGCGTAGACCCACTCCCCCGGCGGCGGCACCTCCAGCGCCTCCACCTCGGCCGCCGAACCGTACTGCCGCAGCGTCCGCCCCGGGGCCCACTCCGGGCGGGCCTCGATCCGGGTCAGCCCGCCCTCGTGCCGAACGGCCACCACCCCGGCGGCGGTGACGAGTTGCCCGACGCCGAGCAGCCAGGCCGCCCCCACGCACGGGTGACCCGCGAACGGCAGGCGCACGCTCGGGGTGTAGATGTCGATCTCCCCGCGTTCCGGATCGTCGACGAACACCGTCTCGCTGAAGCCGAGTTCACGCGCAAGCTCCTGCCGAGCCGCCCGCCCGGGCACGGCGGCACCGTCCCGCACCACCCCGAGCGCGTTCCCGTGCCGCCCGTCCGGCCCGCAGAAGACCCGCAGCACCTCATGGTCGGTCATTTCCCACCTCGTCAACTTCTCCTGCGGCGCAGCACGGACACAGCGCAACGACACCGTGACGAAAAGACGACGACGGATGTCGGTCGCCTCCAGTACTGTGCGCTCTCGTCCCCAGGCGGTTCCCGCCGTTTTTCTCCCCCCACAGGAAACCCCCCTTGAACAATCTCGACTTCAGCGCCGATCCGATGTTCTCCTGGTACGTCGTCCTGCTGGCGTTCAGCGGCATCACCATGGTGGTCCTCGGGGTACTGCCGCTGCGCGGCCTGAAGGCCGGCCTGCGGATCATCAACATCGTCATCGGCATCGCGTTCGCGGGCTACGCCTACTACCTCGCGTTCGACTTCGAGGGCACTACGTACCGGATCTTCTACCAGGCGCTGATCCTGCCGGTCGCCATGATCGTCGCCACGGTGAAGGCGGTCGTCGAGCGGAGCAACGAGAAGAACCGGCCGACCCCGCCGGCCGGGGCGTACGACCCGAACGCGCCGTACAGCCCTGCCGCGGCCCACGCGCCCGGCACCGCCCAGCCGGCCGCGTTCAACCCGAACGCCCCGGTCGCCCCGAATGTCCCGGTGTCCCCGGTCGCCGCGCAGGCCGGCCCGTCCGTGCCGCCGCAGGGCGCCTCGCCCTACCAGCCGGGCGCGCCGGCCCAGCCGGTGGCGGACAACCCGTACGCCCAGCCGCAGCCGCCGCAGCAGCCGGCCGGCTGAGCCGCCGCACGAAGGCCGAAGGCCCGTCCGTCCCCGCTCCGCAGCGGGTGACGGGCGGGCCTTCGGCCGTACCGGGTCAGTCTCGGGCGCCCCGGGCGCCGTTGCGGCGGCGGGCCACGACCAGGGTGCCGATGCCGAGGGCGATCGCGGTCGCGCCGGTGACGGCCATCGGGGCGGAGGAGGAGCCGCCGCCGGTGGAGGCGAGCCGGGCGGCGGACACAGCGGCCGGGGCGGGGCCCGTGACCGCGGCGGCGGCCTGCACGGTGTCGGCCGCCGGGCTCGGAGCGCCGGTGGTGACCTGCGCGGCCGGGACGGCGGCGGGGGCGGTGGACGGCTCGGGGGCGGGCTCGGCCGTGCCGGTGGCAGGGGCGGGGGCGGGGGCGGGGGCGCCGGTGGGGCCCGCCGGGCCCACGATGGTGAAGTCGGCCTTCGGGCTGAACGCCTCGGCCGGGCTCTCACCCGCGCCGGGCAGGGTGCCCGCGACGGCGACCAGGGACTCGGCGAGGGCCGGGGCGTCCTTGGTGAAGGCCAGCCGGAGGTTGATCGTCCTGGTCCCGCCCTTGGGCAGGGTGATGACGTCGGCGTCCTTGCTGCCCGTCCGCAGCGCCTGGTAGAGCCAGGCCGGGTGGTCCGGGTCGCCGCCGGGGCTGCCCGCCAGCCAGTCCCCGTTCGGCGTCTGGAACTCGAACCCGACCGTCCCGGAGGGAAGGAGTCCCTGCCCCTGGAACACGACCGCGGGCACCAGCCGGAGTTCCTTGCCGCTGTTGTTGGTGAGGACCAGCTGGAACGGCTTCGCCTTCCCGCCCGCCGTGAAGACGGCGGGGACCCCGTCGAGCCTGACGTCCGCCGTGGCCGCGGGCGTGGTGGCCGGGGTGGTCGGCGTGACCGCCGGGACGATCACCAGGTTCCCGTAGCCGCTCATCGCGTACGAGATCCGCTGCTCCGGCGGCAGGGCGGGGTCCGCGACCACGGAGTTGAAGCCCGGAGTCACCCGCCCGGCCGGGGCGTCGGCGGTGACGGTGAGCCGCAGGCGGTAGACGGCCTCGGTGCCGGGCGCCAGGTGCGGCCCGGCGGTCCGGTCGATGTCCCAGAGGCCACCGGCGATCCCGCCGCTCGCCGTGGCGTCCTTCCACTGCGTGGCGCCGGGGGACTGGTACTCCAGCTTGAACTGGCTCGGCTTGGTGCCGATACCGGTGTCCGCGACGGTGAGGACCGAGCCCAGCACGTCGACCTGGTGGTCGGCGGTGTTCCTGAGGGTCGCGGAGAACTCGATCGGCGCGCCGCCCGCCTTGACCGTGTCGGGCAGGCCGACGAGGGTGACCGTGACCGGCGAGGAGGCCTGGGCGCCCTGGGTCGCACCGGCGGCCGGCGGGGCCGCCAGGGCGGCCGGGGCCGCTGCCACGGCGACGCCGGAGACCAGGGCGGCAGTGGCGGCCACGGCGAGGATTCTGCAGGGCTGATTGCGCAAGGGAACCTCACGGAGGAATTCGGGCGTAACCCGGAAAGAGTGCGAAATCGCAGGCGTGAGGGGCCCGTTGAGGCCGTACTGGCGCCGCCGCGTGCCCCCCACCAGCAACGACCGCGGAATCATATCCCCCGGCTCGGACGGCTCCGTGAACGGGCCCTCCGCCCCCACACGCTCCCGACCGGACGGCCTCCGAGCCGCCCGGCACCCCGCCGGCCTCCGGGGCATCCCTGAGACGGACCCCGACGCGGGCGTACGCCTTCCCGGTGACCCGCCGGGGTCGGGAATCGCCTGGCGGGCGGAGGACTCCGGGCCGTCGGCGGCGGAGCATGGAAGTACGCCCGCCGGACCGACCGGCCGGGTGGCAGCCCCGAGGAGTCTCGATGACCGCCCGCCTCGCCCGTCCCCGCCACAACCGCGTCATCGCCGGCGTCTGCGCCGGGATCGCCGAGCGCTTCGGCATGGCGCCGTTCACCGTCCGGCTGATCTTCCTGCTCTCCTGCCTGCTGCCCGGTCCGCAGTTCCTGATCTACCTCGCGCTGTGGGTGCTGCTCCCCCAGGAGCCGTGAGGCCGTACGGGCGGGGCACGACGACGGGCCGCCCGCCCCCGGGGTTCTCCGGGGGCGGGCGGCCCGTCGTGGTGCCGGTGGCCGGGATCAGCCGCCGAGGCCGGGCAGGACGCCCGTCAGTCCGCCGACGGGGGTCTTGTCCAGGCCGGGGATGGACGGAACGCCGGTGCGCTGCTGGGTGACCCCGGCGATCGGGGTGGCGTCTGCGGGCACGGCCTGGCCGGCGGTCGGGGCCAGGGTGCCGAGCGTGCCGGCGACCTTCTCGCCGCCGGGCAGCTTGGCGGCGGTGTCCGTGACCGCACCGGTCACCGCGGGGTTCGTCACCGCGCCGGTGGGCAGCCCGAGGCCGCCGGCCGCCTGGCCGGCCGCGGAGGCGGTGCCGGCGCCGACCGCCGCGATGGCGATGCCGAGCGCCGCGGTGCCGGCGGCCTTGAGAGCCTGCTTCATGGTTCGTCCCCTTGGGTCCTCATCGGTGGCCGACGTCGCGCGGCCCGGCGAACGGACGACCGCCGCCACGACCTGTCAGCAATGACTGGCACACCGTAGTGACAGGGTCGCGCGAGAACCAAAGGGCGTTCACTCACCCGAGTGACTAGTCAGATGAACGCCAACTCCCTTTCCAGGAAGCGGCGTTCACCCGACCGCGGGAGCGCGTCGGCTCAGTTGGCGCCGGCACCCGCGCTGAACAGCCACTCCGCCTTGAGCTCGGCGTAGCCCGGCTTGATCACGTCGTTGATCATCGCCAGCCGCTCGTCGAAGGGCAGGAACGCGGACTTCATCGCGTTCACCGTGAACCACTCCATGTCGCCCAGCGTGTAGCCGAAGGCGTCCACCAGGTGCCCGAACTCCTGGCTCATGCTGGTGCCGCTCATCAGCCGGTTGTCGGTGTTCACGGTGACCCGGAACTTCAGCCGGCTGAGCAGCCCGATCGGGTGCTCGGCGTACGAAGTGGCCGCCGCCGTCTGGAGGTTGGAGGTCGGGCACATCTCCAGCGGGATGCGCTTGTCGCGCACGTACGCGGCCAGCCGGCCCAGCGCGACGCTGCCGTCCTCGTTGACCGTGATGTCGTCCACGATCCGCACGCCGTGGCCGAGCCGGTCGGCGCCGCAGCACTGCAGGGCCTCCCAGATCGACGGCAGGCCGAAGGCCTCGCCCGCGTGGATGGTGAAGTGGTTGTTCTCGCCCTTGAGGTAGTCGAAGGCGGCCTGGTGGCGGGTGGGGGGGTAGCCGGCCTCGGCACCCGCGATGTCGAAGCCGACGACGCCCTGGTCGCGGTGGCGGTTGGCGAGTTCGGCGATCTCCTGCGAGCGGGCGGCGTGCCGCATCGCGGTGATCAGGGTGCCGATGCGGATCCGGTTGCCGGCGGCGCGGGCGTTGGCCTCGCCGAGGCGGAAGCCCTCCTGGACGGCCTCGACGACCTCGTCCAGGGTCAGGCCGCCCTCCAGGTGCTGCTCGGGGGCGTAGCGGACCTCGGCGTACACGACGCCGTCGGCGGCCAGGTCCTCGGCGCAGTCGGCGGCGACCTTGACCAGGGCCTCGCGGGTCTGCATGACGGCGCAGGTGTGCGCGAAGGTCTCCAGGTAGCGCACCAGCGAGCCGGAGTCGGCGGCCTCGCGGAACCACTCGCCGAGTTCCTTGACGTCCGTGGTGGGGAGACCGTCGTAGCCGGTCGCGGCGGCGAGCTCGACCACGGTCTCCGGGCGCAGTCCGCCGTCGAGGTGGTCGTGCAGCAGGACCTTCGGCGCGCGGCGGATCTGGTCGGGGGTGGGAATGCGCGGGCCCGTGCCCGCGGTGGTGACGGGGATCTGCTTCTCCATTGCGGAAATATAGCCCCTACGCGCGTAGACCGCCTACCGCGGACACCACCGGATGGTCCAAAGTCCGCCCCGAATTCCTCCTCCCGGTCCATACGATCCGCCAAAACGGTCGCGGTCCGAACCGGTCGCGGTCCGCCTCAGTCGTGGTGCAGCAGCCGCCCGCGCCGGGACAGCACGAAGTCACGGAACGCCGCCACCGGCGGCGTCAGCGGCCTGCCCGTCGCCCAGGCCAGGCCGATCGCCCGGCGGGTCCGCGGCGCGGTCACCTCCAGCTCGACCACCCCCGGCCGCGGCACCAGGGCCGGCGGCAGCAGCGCCACCCCCAGCCCGGCCGCCACCAGCCCGCGCAGGGTCTCGGTCTCCTCCCCCTCGAAGGCCAGCCGGGGCACGAACCCGGCCTGGGCGCAGAAGCCGTCCGTGATCATGCGCAGCCCGTACCCCTGCTCCAGGCCGACGAACGGTTCCTCGGCCACCTCCGCCAGCCGGATCCGCCGCCGCCCGGCCAGCCGGTGGTCCGCCGGGACGACGAGGTGCAGCCGCTGCTCGTCCAGCGGGCGGGCCGTGAAGACCGGATCGTCCGGCAGCGGCGCCACCAGGCACAGGTCCAACTCCCCCGCGCGCAGGCGCTCCAGCATCGCCGTGCCGTAGTCCTGCACCAGCTGGAACCGCACCTGCGGGTGCGCCGCCCGGAACCCGCGCAGCAGCGCCGGAACGGCGTCCGGCCCCATCGTGTGCAGGAAGCCGAAGGCCACCCGCCCCACCGCCGGGTCCGCCTCCGCCCGGGCCGCCTCCGCGCCGCGCTCCAGCTCCGCCAACGCCCGCTCCACCGAGGCCAGCAACAGCCGGCCCGCCCTGGTCAGCCGGACCGCCCGGCCCTGACGGGCCAGCAGGTCCACCCCCAGTTCCTCCTCCAGCCGGGCCACCGCGCGCGACAGCGTCGGCTGCGGCACCCCGAGCAGCGCCGCCGCCTGTGTCACGTGCTCCAGCCGGGCCACCGCGGCGAACTGCGCCAGCCGGGGCGCCAGCAGCACGGCGGGCTCGTCCGGCCCCAACTCGGCCGCCCGGTACCGCTGCTCCGTTCCGTCCGACACATCCGCCACGGTCATCCGCGCCCCACCTCGACTCATACGCCAGTGCATCGATCATCCACTCTTCATGCATTGGACGCATCAACCGCGCCGGGCCTACCGTCGACGACATGCAGCCCTCCGATACCAGGGCATCCGTGACCGCCCCGGATGCCTCCACCGCCCGCACCCCCGGCGCCCTCGGCCACGACGACCGCCACCGCCCCGGCCAGCGCGACTTCCGCCGCGCCAACCTCGCCCTGTTCGCCGCCGGGATCGCGACCTTCGTCCTCCTCTACTCCACCCAGGGCCTGCTGCCGATCCTCTCGGCCGACCTCGACCTCACGCCCGGCCAGGCCAGCTGGACGGCCTCCGCCGCCACCCTCGGCCTCGCCCTCGGACTGCTCCCCGCCAGCGCGCTGTCCGACCGCTACGGCCGCACCGCGGTGATGACGGCCTCCACCCTCGCCGCCTCCGCCGTCGCCGTCGCCCTGCCCCTCGCACCCGACCTCACCACCCTCGTCGTACTGCGCGTCGTCCAGGGCACCGCGCTCGCCGGCCTTCCCGCCACCGCGATGGCCTACCTCGCCGAGGAGGTCCACCCCAGCGCGCTGGCCTCCGCGATGGGCCTGTACGTGGCCGGCAACAGCATCGGCGGCATGGGCGGCCGGCTGCTCTCCGGCTGGACCGCCGCCGCCCTCGGCTGGCGCTGGGGCCTGGCCGCCTCCGCCGCCCTCGCCCTGCTGGCCGCGCTCGCCTTCCGGCTGCTGATCCCCGCCGCCCGGCACTTCACCCCGGCCCCGGTGGACGCCCGCGCCCTCGCCCGTACGGTCGGCCGGCACCTGCGCAACCCGCTGCTGGTGCGGCTGTACGCGCTCGGAATGCTGTTCATGGCGGTGTTCGGCGCCGTCTACAACACCGTCGGCTACCGGCTGACCGCCGCGCCGTTCCGCCTGCCGGAGTCGATCGCCGCGTCGATCTTCGTGGTCTACCTGGTCGGCACCGGCACCTCCGCCGCGGCCGGCCGCCTCTCCGCCCGCCTCGGCCGCCGCGGTGCCCTCTACGTCGCCGTCGGCGTCACCGCCGCCGGCCTGCTGCTCTCGCTCGCCGACTCGCTCCCCTGCGCCCTGCTCGGCCTGGTGCTGATCACCGCGGGCTTCTTCGCCGGCCACGCCACCGCCTCCGCCGCCGTCGGCCGCACGGCCACCGAGGGCCGCGCCCAGGCCTCCGCGCTCTACCTGATCGCCTACTACCTGGGCAACAGCCTCGGCGGCACCCTCGGCGCCGACGCCTACCACTCCACCGGCTGGCCCGGCGCCGCCGCCGTCGGCCTCACCGCCATGACCCTGGCTGCGGCGGTCACCCTCTACGCCACCCACCAGGCGCACACCACGAGGCGAGCGGTCGCGGACGCTTGACAGCGGGCGCCGATACGCTCCGGGATATGAGCGTCGATCCTGCAGTGTTCGCCCGGTTGCGTGAGATCGCGGATCAGCTGCCGCAGGTGCCGGGGATAGGGAAGGTCGGGATCGCCGAGGGCGAGATCGTCACGACGCTGTCGCCGGTGAAGCGTCATGAGCTGGCCGTCATCCGCCTTGCGCGGCAGCTCAACGCCCAGCTGCCCCAGACTCATCCGGGGTACATCGCCCACGGGGGCGCGGACCTGGAGGACGTGGGCCTTGGCCGGCTCCGGAACCCGGACCTGATGGTTTTCCCGGAGGCGAATCTGGACGACGACAACCCCGCCTTCCTCCCCCACGAGATCCCTCTCGTCGTGGAGGTCGTCTCCAAGTCCAACCCTGAGAACGACTACCACGGCGGTCCCTGGACCCTCGACACCAGCGTCCTGCGGACCTACGCCTGAGCTCACACTCGAAGGGAGCCGTACCCAGCGGGTACGGCTCCCTTCGACCACTGGTCGACCAGGATCAGGCGATGCGGTCCAGCACGATCGGGTTCGGGGTGAACGCCGTGCCCTCCGGGGAGACCTCGATGCCGCCGGCCAGCGCCTCGATGGCGTAGTCGTAGCGCTCCGGGGTGTCGGTGTGGAGGGTCAGCAGGGGCTGGCCGGCCACCACGGTGTCGCCGGGCTTGGCGTGCATCTCGACGCCGGCGCCGGCCTGCACCGGGTCCTCCTTGCGGGCGCGGCCGGCGCCCAGGCGCCAGGCGCAGACGCCGACGGCGTAGGCGTCCAGCGCGGTGAGCACGCCGGAGGCGGGCGCGGGGATGACGTGCTGCTCGCGGGCGACCGGGAGCGGGGCGTCGACGTCGCCGCCCTGGGCGGCGATCATGCGGCGCCAGTGGTCCATCGCGGAGCCGTCGCGCAGGGCGTCGGCCGGGTCCTTGCCGTGCACGCCGGCCGCGGCGAGCATCTCGCGGGCGAGCGCGAGGGTGAGCTCGACGACGTCGGCCGGGCCGCCGCCGGCCAGGACCTCGACGGACTCGCGGACCTCCAGCGCGTTGCCCGCGGTGAGGCCGAGCGGGGTGGACATGTCGGTGAGCAGGGCGACGGTGTTGACGCCGGCGGTGGTGCCCAGGCCGACCATGGTGCGGGCGAGCTCGCGGGCGTCGTCGATGTTCTTCATGAAGGCGCCGGAGCCGACCTTGACGTCCAGCACCAGCGCGCCGGTGCCCTCGGCGATCTTCTTCGACATGATCGAGGAGGCGATCAGCGGGATGGCCTCGACGGTGCCGGTGACGTCGCGCAGCGCGTACAGCTTCTTGTCGGCGGGCGCGAGGCCGTCGCCGGCCGCGCAGATGACCGCGCCCGCGTCGCGCAGCACGTCCATCATCTCGTCGTTGGAGAGGAGGGCGCGCCAGCCGGGGATGGACTCCAGCTTGTCCAGGGTGCCGCCGGTGTGGCCGAGGCCGCGGCCGGACAGCTGCGGGACGGCCGCGCCGCAGGCGGCGACCAGCGGGGCGAGCGGGAGGGTGATCTTGTCGCCGACGCCGCCGGTGGAGTGCTTGTCGCTGGTGGGAAGCGGCAGCGAGGAGAAGTCCATCCGGACGCCGGAGCGGATCATCGCCTCGGTCCAGCGGCTGATCTCTCGCGGCTTCATGCCGTTCAGCAGGATCGCCATGGCGAGCGCGGACATCTGCTCGTCGGCGACCTCGCCACGGGTGTAGGCGTCGATGACCCAGTCGATCTGAGCGTCGCTCAGCTCTCCGCGGTCGCGCTTGGTCCTGATGACGGAGATGGCATCCATGCGTGCTCCAAGAAGGGGTTCAAAAGCGAAGAGTGTCGCGAGATGACCGGGTTTCGGCCCACTCGCGACACTCTACGCGCGTAACAGAAAGAGAGGCTAGAGCCGCTCCGGCCCGAACGCGTCGGGCAGGACCTCGCTCATCGGCTTCACGCCGGAGGGCAGCTCGACCAGCAGCCCGGGGCCGCCGTGCTCGTACAGCAGCTGGCGGCAGCGCCCGCACGGCATCAGCAGTTCGCCCTCGCCGTCGACGCAGGTGAAGGCGACCAGCCGGCCGCCGCCGGAGGCGTGCAGCGCGGACACCAGCCCGCACTCGGCGCACAGCCCGAGCCCGTACGAGGCGTTCTCCACGTTGCAGCCGCTGACCAGCCGGCCGTCGTCCACCAGCGCCGCCGCGCCGACCGGGAACTTGCTGTACGGGGCGTACGCGTGGCCCATCGCCTCGCGTGCCGCCTCGCGCAGCCGCGCCCAGTCGATCACGGGCGCCGTCACTTGCCCTGGCCCTTGCGGTAGATCTGGCCGTCGGCCTTGGGCATCCGCAGGCGCTGCGAGGCCAGCGAGAGCACCACCAGGGTGATCAGGTACGGCGTGGCGACGATCAGCGGACGCTGAACCTCGTCGGTCAGCGCGTACCAGGCGCCCAGCCCGCCGGCCACCACGAGGGAGATCACCGTCGCGGTGAACTTGCGGCGGTACAGCTGCCACAGGGCGAGCAGCGCCATCGCGATCGCGACGATCAGGATCAGCACGTGGACCGACTCCGGGTCGCGCAGTTGGAGGCTGTCGGTGAAGCCGAA
The DNA here is from genome assembly GCF_042734825.1 of Kitasatospora sp. NPDC059648. Classification (NCBI taxonomy): domain Bacteria; kingdom Bacillati; phylum Actinomycetota; class Actinomycetes; order Kitasatosporales; family Streptomycetaceae; genus Kitasatospora; species Kitasatospora sp. NPDC059648. The sequence continues at coordinate 20,816 of NZ_JBHWDU010000058.1, forward strand.
CAGGCCGGCGCCCATGGCGAGACCGCCGGGCATCCAGTTGCCGAAGATCATCGCCGCGAGGCCGATGAAGCCGCGGCCCAGGGTCTGGCCGTCCTTGTAGAAGTGCGCGGCGACCAGCGAGAGGTACGCACCGCCGAGGCCCGCGAAGGCGCCGGAGGCGATGACCGCCATGTACTTGTACTTGTAGACGTTGACGCCGAGCGACTCCGCCGCGGTCGGGTTCTCACCGCAGGAGCGCAGCCGCAGGCCGAACACCGTGCGCCACAGCAGGAAGTAGCTGACCACGATCAGCACGGCGGCCAGCACCACGACCACCGAGAGGTTGGTGACCAGGCCGCCGAGCACGCCGGCGATGTCGGAGACCAGGAACCAGTGGTGGTTCTCGATGGTCTTCAGGCCCGAGGACAGCCCCGGAACGGTGATGTACGGCAGCGGATCCGCCGGCGGGGACTGGTTCGCCCCGGCACCGGCCGAGATGTAGTCCTTGTAGTAGATCCGGTTGACGTACGCGCAGATGCCGGGGATCAGCAGGTTGATGCCGACGCCGGAGACGATGTGGTCCACGCCGAAGGTGACGGTGATGATCGCGTGCAGCAGACCGCCGAGCGCACCGCCGAGCATGCCGGCCAGCAGACCGACCCACGGGTTGACCAGGTAACCGGCCCAGGCGCCGCAGAAGGTGCCGGCGACCATCATGCCTTCGAGGCCGATGTTGACCACGCCGGCCCGCTCGGACCAGAGACCGCCCAGACCGGCCATGCCGATCGGCACGGCGGAGCCGAGCGCGGCGGAGACCTGACCGGAGGAGGTCAGCGAGTGGTTGCCGGTGGCCATGCCCACGGCGGCGAACAGGACCAGGGCGCCCGCGATCAGGAGCAGGACGACCGGCCAGGAGAGCTTGCCCTTCTTCGCGGGCTTGCCCGACGGCTCTCCGAGCGGGAAGAGGAGCCTCTTCCGGTACTCGGTCGTGAAGTTCTGGCTCATGCCGCAACCTCCTTGTTGCTGGCCGCGGCGGCCTGGGCGGCGAGCTGGGCGCCGACCTTCTGCTGCTGGCGCTTCAGGCCGTAGCGGCGCACCAGCTCGTACGCGACGACGACGCAGATGACGATGGTGCCCTGCATGACCGCGACGATCTCGAACGGGAAGCCGCCCTTCAGCGGCAGCTGGGAGCCGGTGGAGTCCAGGAACGCGAACAGCAGCGCGGCGAAGGCCATGCCGATCGGGCTGTTCCGGCCGAGCAGGGCGATCGAGATGCCCAGGAAGCCCAGACCGGGCTGGAAGCTCTGCCCGTAGGAGTAGGAGTTCTGCAGCAGCTCGGGCAGGCCGATCAGACCGGCGATCGCGCCGGAGACCACCATCGAGGTGACGACCATGCGCTTCACGTTCACACCGGACGCGGTCGCGGCGGACTCCGAGCGGCCGGTGGCCCGCAGGTCGAAGCCGAAGCGGGTGCGGGTCAGCGTGAACTGGAACAGCACGCCCACCAGGACGGCGATGAAGAGGAAGCCCCAGAGGTCGCCACCGGCGGTGGGAATGCTGAAGAAGTGGCTGGAGTCCGAGACCGGGTTGGTCTGGATCGAGTTGCTGGTGCTGCTGGCCTTGGGCGCGAAGACGCCGGGGACGAGCAGCAGACCGACGATGGAGACCGCGATCGCGTTCAGCATGATGGTCGAGATGACCTCGCTGACACCGCGGTAGACCTTCAGCAGACCGGCGATGCTCGCGTACAGACCGCCGACCAGCATGGCGGTGACCAGCAGCAGCGGGATCTGGATGAACGCCGGCAGGTCGACCTGGGCGCCGACGAAGGCCGCGAACAGCGCCGCGACCTTGTACTGGCCCTCGACACCGATGTTGAACAGGTTCATCCGGAACCCGAACGCGGCGGCCGCGGCGGCCAGGTAGTAGGTGGTGGCCCGGTTGAGGATCAGCACCTGGCCGTCCGACTTGGTGGCGAACGTGATCATCACGTTCCACGCGTCGAACGGGTTCTTGCCCGAGGTCGCCAGCAGGACGGAGCAGATCGCGACGGACAGCACGACCGCGAGCACCGGCGCGGCCAGTGCGAGCACGATCCGCTCACCGCTGATCCGCTGCGCGAGACTGCGCTTGGCGGCGGGGTTGGGACTGGTCATGGGTTACTCCCCCGCCTGCGGCTTGTCGGCGGTGTCGGTGTGCGGGTGCTGGTCCGCCGCCTCGGTGCCCTCCGCGGCGACGGCCTGCGCCTCGGCGAGGGCCTCCGGGTCGGACTCCAGGTGGCCGGCGGCGGCACCGGTCATCGCGGTGCCGAGGTCCTCGGCGGTGACGGTGGCCGGGTCGGCGTCGGCGACCAGGCGGCCGCGGTAGATGACCCGGATGGTGTCGGAGAGGCCGATCAGCTCGTCCAGGTCGGCCGAGATCAGCAGGACGGCCAGGCCCTCCCGCTGGGCGGAGCGGATGTGCTCCCAGATCTGCGCCTGGGCACCGACGTCCACACCGCGGGTCGGGTGGGCGGCGATCAGCAGCTTGGGCTGGTGGCTCATCTCGCGGCCGATGATCAGCTTCTGCTGGTTGCCACCGGAGAGCGAGGCCGCGGTGACCTCGATGCCGGGGGTGCGGACGTCGTAGTCCCGGACGATCCGCAGGGTGTCCTCGCGGGCGGCGGTGGGCTTGAGCAGCGGACCGCTGGAGTTGGGCTCCTCGGTGACGTGACCGAGGATCCGGTTCTCCCAGAGCGGGGCCTCCAGCAGCAGGCCGTGCTTGTGGCGGTCCTCGGGGATGTAGCCGATACCGGCCTCGCGGCGGGCCCGGGTGAGGGTGCCGGAGAGGTCCTTGCCGTCCAGGGTGACGGTGCCGCCGTTCAGCGGCAGCATGCCCATGATGGCCTCGACCAGTTCGGCCTGGCCGTTGCCCTCGACACCGGCGATGCCGAGGATCTCGCCCTTGTGGATGCGCAGCGAGATGTCGTCCAGGACGACGCGCTCGATGCCCTCGGCGTCGGTCTTGGCGATCCGCAGGTCCTCGACGGCGAGCATCTCGGTGGTGGTGACGGTCGACTCGCGGCTCTCCGGGGAGGGCAGCTCGGCGCCGACCATCATCTCGGCCAGCTGCCGGGCGGTGACCGCCTTCGGGTCGGCGTCGCCGACCGTGGTGCCGCGCCGGATGACGCTGATCGCGTCGGCCACGGCCAGCACCTCGTGCAGCTTGTGCGAGATGAAGATGACCGTGACGCCCTCGGACTTGAGCTCACGCAGGTTGTCGAACAGCGCGTCGACCTCCTGCGGGACGAGGACGGCCGTGGGCTCGTCGAGGATCAGGATCTTGGCGCCGCGGTACAGCACCTTGAGGATCTCGACGCGCTGGCGGTCGGCGACGCCGAGGTCCTCGACCAGGGCGTCCGGGCGCACGCCCAGGCCGTACTGGTCGGAGATCTCCTTGATCTTCGCCTTCGCCTTGGCACCGATGCCGTAGAGCTTCTCGCCGCCGAGGACGACGTTCTCCAGCACGGTGAGGTTGTCGGCGAGCATGAAGTGCTGGTGCACCATGCCGATGCCGCGGGCGATGGCGTCGCCGGGGGTGTGGAACTCGCACTGCTCGCCGTTGATCGCGATGGTGCCCTCGTCCGGCCGCTGCATGCCGTAGAGGATCTTCATCAGCGTCGACTTGCCGGCGCCGTTCTCGCCCATCAGGGCGTGCACGGTGCCGGTGCGGACGGTGAGGTTGATGTCGTGGTTGGCCACGACGCCGGGGAAGCGCTTGGTGATGCCGCGCAGTTCGACGGCCGCTGTCGCCGTCCCCGCGCTGGGGGTGCCGTCCTTGCGCAGGGGGACGGGGTCTGATGCGGTGATGGCGATCTCCTGGTGGTCTGGAGGCGCGTCGTTGCGCTCGGAGGGCCAAAAGGGGGAACGGGGGGACGGAACGGGGCCCGGGGGTACGCGTTGAGCGCACCCTGCCGGGCCCCTCCCGTGAACTGTGTCGATCGTCGCGCTACCGGTCAGGCGGCAGGCGCGGGTCGCGTCCGAGACGCGCTGACCTCAGGAGGTCGGCGCGGTCGGGATGGTGGTGGCGCCGCTGGTGATGGCGTCGGAGGCGGCCTTCAGCTTGTCCTGGATGTCGTCGATCTTGCCGCCGGTGGTGGCGAGCGAGACACCGTTGGCCTTCAGGTCGAAGAGCTTGATGCCGGTGAACGGCGCGCCCTTCTTGACCGAGTCGATGTACGAGTACACCGCGGTGTCGACGTTCTTGACCATCGAGGTCAGGATGCTGTTCTTGAACTTCGCCAGGGCCGGCTGGCTGGCCTGGTCGGAGTCGACGCCGATGGCGAGCTTGCCCGCGTTGGCGACGGCCTCGATGGCGCCGTTGCCGGAGGAGCCGGCGGCGGAGTAGATGACGTCCGCGCCCTTGTCCAGCTGGCCCTGCGCGGCTTCCTTGCCCTTGTCGGGCGAGTTGAAGCCGGAGAAGTCCGGGGGCGTGGTGAGGTAGGTCGTCTCGATCTGGATGTTCGGGTCGACGGACTTGGCGCCCGCCTTGTAACCGGCCTCGAACTTCTTGATCAGCTCGGACTGCACACCGCCGATGAAGCCGATGTGGTGGGCCTTCGACTTGTTGGCAGCGGCGACACCGGCGAGGTACGAACCCTCCTGCTCGGCGAAGAGCAGCGAGGTGACGTTGGCCGGCTGGTCCTTGTCATTGGAGTCGATGATCGCGAACTTGACGTTCGGGTTGTCCTTCGCGACCTTGTTGACCGCCTGCTGGTAGACGAACCCGACGGCGACGATGGTCTTGTAGCCACCGTCGACCAGGTTCTTGAGGCGGGTCTCCTTGTCGGCCTCGGCCTCACCGGTCTTGGCCTCGGCCTCGGTGACGTTGACGCCCAGGTCGGCCTTGGCCTTGTCCAGACCGCGCGCGGCGGAGTCGTTGAAGGACTGGTCGCCACGGCCGCCGATGTCGTAGGCCATACCGACCTTGAGGGCGTCGGAGGACGAACCGGAGGAGGCGTTGGTGTCAGTGCTCTTTGCGCCGCAAGCGGCGAGCGAGGCCATGCCCAGGGAACCCGAGAGCACAACCGCGGCGAGCTTCATTGAACGGCGCAAGGGAGTATCTCCTTCTCACACGCACCCGTTTAGCGTGGTCGGACGCCACCGTAACGCGCGTAGAACACGGTTGGGTTACGGGCTGCCGGAGCATTCGGGTTGTTATCAAACCGTGGTCTGAAGGCCCGCCGAAGGCTCTTCTCCCGTGCGCGGACGGTGATCCGAGTCTTGGTGCGGCCCAGTTTACGGAACCGCTCCCGCGCCCCGATCCGGCCGACCCGCTCACGGGTCGGCCATGTACCCCCAGGAAACGGTCAGATCCGGTCGTCCTCCAGGACCAGCGCCGAGAACAGCTCCACACCCACGCCGATCGCCCGCTCGTCCACGTCGAACCGGCCCTGGTGGAGGTCACGGACGGTGCTGTCGCCGGGGGCGCGGACGCCGAGCCGGGCCAGCGCGCCCGGGGCGTGCTCCAGGTACCAGGAGAAGTCCTCACCGCCCAGGCTCTGCTCGGTGCCCTCCACCACCTCGGCCCCGTCCTGTCCGAACCGGGCGGTCATCACCGCCTCCAGCCGGGCGACCGAGACCGCCTCGTTGACCACCGGCGGCACCCCGCGGTGGTAGTCGAGCGTCCACTTGGCCCGGTAGGTCTCGGCGAGCTTGGCGATCAGCTCGTGCAGCAGGTCCGGCGCCTCGCGCCAGCCGTGCAGCTCCAGGCAGCGGACGGTGCCCTCCAGTTCGGCGTGCTGGGGGATGACGTTGGGCGCGGAGCCGGAGGCGATCCGGCCCCAGACCAGGCTGACGCCCCAGCGCGGGTCCATCCGGCGGGCCAGCGCCCCCGGCAGGTCGGCGGCCATCCGGGCGATCACGGTCACCAGGTCGGTGGTCAGGTGCGGGCGGGCGGTGTGGCCGCCCGGGCCGTCGACGTGCAGCACCAGCCGGTCGCAGGCCGAGGTGATCGCCCCGACCCGCAGGCCGACCCGACCGACCTCCACCTTCGGGTCGCAGTGCACCGCGAAGATCCGGCCGACGCCCTCCATCCCGCCCGCCTTGATGACGTCCAGGGCACCGCCCGGCATGACCTCCTCGGCGGGCTGGAACACCAGCCGGACCGGGCGGCGCAGCTCGCCGTTGCGGAGGGCCTCGGCCAGCACCAGGCCGGTGCCGAGCACCACCGAGGTGTGCACGTCGTGGCCGCAGGCGTGGGCCCGGCCGGGGACGGTCGAGCGGTACGGCACGTCGGTCTTGGCGTCGTCGATCGGCAGCGCGTCGATGTCGGCGCGGAAGGCCAGGAACTCGGTGCCCGGGGCGGTACCGGCGGGCACGATGTCGACCAGGAGGCCGGTGCCGCCGGGCAGCACCCGCGGTTCCAGGCCCGCGGCCACCAGCCGGTCGCGCAGCACGTTGGTGGTGCGGAACTCCTGGCGGCCCAGCTCCGGGTGCCGGTGCAGGTCACGGCGGAAGGCGATCAGCTCGGGCTCCAGCCCCCGGACCCGGCCGCGCAGTTCGGCGGCGGGGCGTGCGGCGGCGAGAGTGGTGCCCGGCTGAGCGGGCTCAGGACGGTTCATCTCCCCAAGAGTAGGCCTGTTGAGGGGATTTGGCCCGACTTCCGGAAAACTAGTCCCCGGATGGGCGCATACCGGTCGGACAGGTGGGTATGACATCTCGTTTCAGCCGCCTTCTCCGGATTGCTTGACCTGTGCAACGATCACCCGGGCCGGCGGTCACGGCCGATGAGAGCTCGACGGCCGACGGTGATTGACAGTCGATCAAGGTCACTCGCGAACCGCTCGGAGCCGATCTGGAGCGGTCAGAAGCGCTCCACCGGAGCGTAGGTGCCCCACACCGCGCGCAGTGCGTCGCACACCTCGCCGACGGTGGCCCGGGCGGCCAGCGCCTCCTTCATCGGGTACAGCACGTTCTCCGGCCCCTCCGCCGTACGGCGCAGCGCGTCCAGGGCCCGGCCGACGGCCGTGGCGGAGCGCCCGGCCCGCAGCCGGGCCAGCCGTTCGGCCTGCTGCCGCTCGATCGCCGGGTCCACCCGCAGCGGCTGGTACGGCTCCTCCTCGTCCAGCCGGAAGCGGTTGACGCCGACCACCGTGCGCTCGCCGGAGTCCGTCTCCTGCTGGAGGCGGTAGGCGGTGCGCTCGATCTCGCCCTTCTGGAAGCCCTGCTCGATCGCGGCCACCGCGCCGCCCCGCTCCTCGACCCGGGCCATCAGCGCCAGCGCGGCGGCCTCGACGGCGTCGGTCAGCGACTCGACCGCGTAGGAGCCGGCGAAGGGGTCGACGGTGGCGGTCACGTCGGTCTCGTGGGCGAGCACCTGCTGGGTGCGCAGGGCGAGCCGGGCGGCCTTCTCGGTGGGCAGCGCGATCGCCTCGTCGAAGCTGTTGGTGTGCAGCGACTGGGTGCCGCCGAGCACCGCGGCGAGCGCCTGGACCGAGACCCGGACCAGGTTCACCTCGGGCTGCTGGGCGGTCAGCTGCACCCCGGCGGTCTGGGTGTGGAAGCGCAGCATCTGCGAGCGGGGGTCCCGCGCGCCGAACTGCTCGCGCATGGTCCTCGCCCAGATCCGCCGGGCGGCGCGGAACTTGGCGACCTCCTCCAGCAGCGTGGTGCGGGCCACGAAAAAGAAGGAGAGCCGGGGCGCGAAGTCGTCCACGGCCATCCCGGCGGCGAGCGCGGTCCGGACGTAGGCGATCCCGTTGGCCAGGGTGAAGGCGATCTCCTGCGCGGGATCGGCCCCGGCCTCGGCCATGTGGTAGCCGGAGATGGAGATGGTGTTCCAGCGCGGGATCTCGGCCCGGCAGTACCGGAACACGTCGGCGACCAGCCGCAGCGAGGGCTGCGGCGGGAAGATGTACGTGCCGCGGGCGATGTACTCCTTCAGCACGTCGTTCTGCACCGTGCCGGTGAGCGCCGAGGGCGCCACCCCCTGGGCCTCGCCGACCAGCTGGTAGAGCAGCAGGAGCAGGGCGGCGGGCGCGTTGATGGTCATCGAGGTGGACACCTCGCCGAGCGGGATGCCGTCGAAGAGCACCGCCATGTCCTCGATCCCGTCCACGGCCACGCCCACCTTGCCGACCTCCCCGGCGGCGAGCGGCGCGTCCGAGTCGTAGCCCATCTGGGTGGGCAGGTCGAAGGCCACCGAGAGGCCGGTGCCGCCGCCCGCGATCAGCTGGCGGTAGCGGGCGTTGGACTCGGCGGCGGTGCCGAAGCCCGCGTACTGGCGCATCGTCCACGGCCGGCCGGTGTACATCGTCGGGTAGACGCCCCGGGTGTACGGGTACTCCCCCGGCCGCCCCAGCCGGGTGTCCGGGTCCCAGTCGGCAAGCGCCTCGGGGCCGTAGAGCGGATCGATCGGACAACCTGATTCCGAAAGGCGGGCTGACTCGGAGCGGCGCGGCATCGGTCCTCCACGGTGCGCGGGGTCGGTCCTCCCCAACCTAGGGGCCGGCCGGGCGGAGGGGGCGCCCCGAGCCGAAGGGCGCGCCGATGTCGAGGGGAAGAAGCGGGGAAGTGCCCGGAGGCGAGGGACGAGAACGCGGTTGAGATGATCGGGTGAACGACCGGATGAGCCCCAGGGAGTGGCAATGACCGAGCAGAAGGTGGCCGTGGTCACCGGTGCCAGCAGCGGAATCGGGGCGGCGACCGCCCGCCGGCTGGCCGACGAGGGCTTCGAGGTGGTGCTGACCGCCCGCCGCACCGAGCGGATCGAGGCCCTGGCCGAGGAGATCGGCGAGCGCGGCGGTTCGGCCAGGGCGATCACCCTGGACGTCACCGACCGGGCCGCCGTGGACGCCTTCGCGGCCGAGGTCGGCCGGGTGGACGTCCTGGTGAACAACGCGGGCGGCGCGATCGGCGCGGAGAGCGTCGAGCACGGCGACCCGGAGGACTGGCGGGCCATGTACGAGGTGAACGTGCTCGGCGTGCTGCACATGACCCAGGCACTGCTGCCCGCCCTGCGCGCCACCGGCGACGGCACCGTGCTGGTGCTCTCCTCGACCGCCGCGCTGGCCGCGTACGAGGGCGGCGGCGGGTACGTCGCGGCCAAGCACGCCGCGCACACCATCGCGGCGACGCTGCGGCTGGAGCTGTGCGGGGAGCCGATCCGGGTGATCGAGATCGCCCCCGGCATGGTGAAGTCCGAGGGCTTCGCGGTCACCCGCTTCCGCGGCGACGAGGAGAAGGCCGCCGCCGTGTACGCGGGCGTGGCCGAGCCGCTGACCTCGGAGGACATCGCGGACACCGTGGCATGGGCGGTCACCCGACCCCCGCACGTCAACATCGACCTGCTGGTGGTCCGCCCCCGGGCGCAGGCCGCCAACCACAAGGTGCACCGCGGCTGACCCGGTGCCCGTCGCGGCGGAGCGGCCCGGCACCCCCGATCGAACACGCGTCGTACACGAGTGGTACACACGTGCGATGACGATCTTCCGGGCCGCCCGCCCACGGGTCCTGCTGACCGCCGCGGCGGCAGGCGCCCTCCTGCTCACCTCCGCCTGCAACGACCCGGCCCCGACGGCCCAGGACCAGGCCTCCGCCACCACCAGGCCCGCGACGGCGAGCCCCACGGGCACCCCGACCCCGAAGCCCGAGGGCGAGGCCGACCCGGCGCTCAAGCCGTTCTACGGCCAGCAGATCACCTGGGCGGACTGCCCGGCCGACCCCAGGGCCGAGAAGGCGAAGATCGACCTCTCCGGCATGCAGTGCGGCAAGCTGCACGTCCCGCTCGACTACGCCGCCCCCGCCGCCGACGCGATCGACCTCGCACTGATCAAGTACCCGGCGACCGCCAAGGACCAGCGGATCGGCTCGCTGATGGTCAACCCCGGCGGCCCCGGCGCCTCCGGCGTCGAGATGGTCAAGTACGGGGCCAAGGACTTCGAGGGCACCCTGCACACCCGCTTCGACGTGATCGGCTTCGACCCGCGCGGCACCGGCGACAGCTCGCCGGTGGTCTGCTACGACGACAAGCAGCTCGACGCCGTCAACCAGATGGACGCCCCGGACGACCGCGCCGAGCGCAAGGCCGCCCACGTCAAGCAGGCCACCGACCACGCCGCCGCCTGCCAGGCCAAGTCCGGCAAGCTGCTCCCCTTCGTCGGCACCCGCAACACCGCCCGCGACCTGGACGTGCTGCGCGCCGCCGTCGGCGACCGCAAGCTCAACTACCTCGGCATCTCCTACGGCACCTACCTCGGCGCCCTGTACGCCGAGGAGTTCCCGCAGAACACCGGCCGGCTGATCCTGGACGGCGCCGTCGACCCGGCCCAGGACACCATGGACCACGGCGTCGACCAGCAGGTCGGCTTCGAGAAGTCCTTCGAGCGCTTCGCCGCCGACTGCGTGGACAACCACGCCGACGAGTGCCCGCTCGGCAAGGACCGGACCAAGGCCGCCAAGAAGGCCGCCGACTTCCTGGACGGCCTCCACGACCACCCGCTGACCGCCAAGGACGGCCGCAAGCTCGGTCGCGACATGGCCTGGACCGGTGTCATCTCGCTGCTCTACGGCGACGAGAAGACCTCCTGGAAGTACCTGCGCAACAGCCTCGGCTGGGCGATGATGCGCGACAAGGGCGACTACCTGATGGCCGCCGCCGACGACTACGACGGTCGCGACGAGAACGGCCACTACAGCCCGATGGACGAGGCCAACGGCGCGATCAGCTGCGCCGACGTCGCCCGTCCCGCGCCGACCAGGGAGCACGCCCAGCAGGCGGTCGACCGGCTGCTCGCCGAGGCGCCGCTGCTGTCCAAGGGCGTCACGGTGGACGACTACTCCGAGCCGGGCTGCGCCTACTGGCCGTTCAAGACCCAGGAGAAGCCGCACACCGTCCGCGCCGAGGGCGCCGCCCCGATCCTGGTGGTCGGCACCACCGGCGACCCGGCCACCCCGTACGCCTCGGCCGAGAAGCTGGCCAAGGGCTTCGCCAGGGCGACCCTGCTCACCCGGGTCGGCGAGGGCCACGGCGCCTTCGGCAAGGGCAGCGCCTGCATCGACCTGGCCATGGCCGCCTACCTGACCGACGGCACCATGCCGGCCGAGGGCACCCGCTGCGGCTGAGCCGCCGGCGGCTCCGTAGCGGACGGAGGCGGGGAGGGCCGTGACGCGAAGGTGTCAACGTCACAACTTGATACCTCGTCCGGATGAATTCCGCGCGCGCCCTCCCCAACTGATGATCGCTCAACTACCTTTGAGTGGCTGCCGGAACGGGGTCGAACACCCCTCCGCGGCCCCCATACTTCAGCTGCCCCACCACCCACCGGCCCCTTCCCGCCCTCACGAGGAGGACCCGCTGGCCAGCGACATCCCGTCACAGCGGCCTGACGCCAGCACCGAGCCGACCCTCCTCGGGCTGCACCGCTTCAACGAAGCGGACGCCGGCGCCGCCGAGGAGGCCCTGCTGGCCTGCTGCGGCAGCCACCGCTGGGCCCTGCGGCTCACCGCACACCGCCCGTACCCCGACATAGAGTCCCTGCTGGCCGCCGCCAGCGAGGCCTCCTACGACCTGCGCCCGGCCGACCTCGCCGAGGCCCTGGCCGACGAGAGCTGGATGCCGCAGCCGCTGCTGGGCATGCGCGCACCGGGCAGCCAGGCCGCGCACACCGCGCTGCGGGCGGCCCACGCCGCGTACGAGGCCCGGTTCGGCCACGTCTTCGTGGTATGCCTGGACCGCGTCGACCCGGAGGAGATGCTCGACGCCGTGCTCTCCTCGATCCGCACCCGGCTGGCCAACGACCCGGACGAGGAGCGGCTGGTCGCGGCGGACGAACTCCGGCGGATCGCCCTCACCCGGCTGGAGCACCTGGTCGCCACCCATTCGGAGGCCGGGGCGCGCTGAACACCGCCACCCCGGTGCCGCCGGACGACCGTTCGTCCGGCGGCACCGGCGTTCACGGGCCCGGGCGGCCGAAATCGAGCACTCCAGGCGATGAATCAATCACCCACAGTGAGTAGGCGGGGTTTGGTTCCCGCCCCACTAGGCCAGAAGTGCCTGATTGATCACACATAGGGGCCCCGGAGGCGGTTCCCGACAAGGCGTCGATAGGATGCTGGCGGCCGGTGGACCGTACCCGGCCGGGCTGACCGACACCGAAGCCGGCCGAGCCCCCAATCGCTTCCGGAGGGTTTTTCCGTGCCGGCTGGAACGCTGTACCGCGGCCGGGAAGGCATGTGGAGCTGGGTGGCTCATCGAGTCACCGGCGTCCTCATCTTCTTCTTCCTGTTCGCCCACGTCCTGGACACCGCCCTGGTGCGAGTGTCGCCGGAGTCCTACGACACCGTCATTCAGACGTACAAGACTCCGCTCGTGAACCTGATGGAGTACGGCCTGGTGGCCGCCATCCTGTTCCACGCGCTCAACGGCCTGCGCGTCGTCGCGGTGGACTTCTGGTCCAAGGGCCCGAAGTACCAGAAGCAGATGCTCTGGACCGTCGTCGGAGTCTGGGTCGTCCTGATGGCCGGCTCCTTCTACGGGATCCTGCAGCACACGCTGATCTCCTGGTTCGGGAAGTGAGCTGACCATGTCCACGGAGTACTCCGACGCCATCGTCGTCCCCTCGAAGCAGGCGCACACGGGCAAGGGCCTCGGCACCGGCAACCCCGCCGACGCGTTCGTCATCGAGCCGCCGCGCAAGCGGACCGACAAGACCCCGCGCCGCACCCGCACCAACTTCGAGATGCTGGCCTGGCTCTTCATGCGCCTGTCCGGTGTCGTCCTGGTCGCCCTGATCCTCGGCCACCTGTTCATCATGCTGATCATGGACGGCGGCGTCTCCAAGATCGGCTTCGCCTTCGTGGCCGGTCGCTGGGCCTCGCCGTTCTGGCAGGGCTGGGACCTCCTGATGCTCTGGCTCGCCATGCTGCACGGCGCCAACGGCATGCGTCAGGTCATCAACGACTACGCCGAGAAGGACTCGACCCGGCTCTGGCTCAAGGGGCTCATGGGTACCGCCACGGTCTTCACCGTGCTGCTCGGCACCCTGGTGATCTTCACCTTCGACCCCAACATCTGAGCCGCGAGCACCATCGACCATCGGCAGAGGCCAGAGGCGAGTTAACCCCCCATGCAGATTCACCAGTACGACACCGTCATCGTCGGCGCCGGCGGCGCCGGCATGCGCGCGGCCATCGAGTCGACGCAGCGCAGCCGCACCGCCGTCCTGACCAAGCTCTACCCGACCCGGTCCCACACCGGCGCGGCCCAGGGCGGCATGTGCGCCGCCCTGGCGAACGTCGAGGAGGACAACTGGGAGTGGCACACCTTCGACACGGTCAAGGGCGGTGACTACCTGGTCGACCAGGACGCCGCCGAGATCATGTGCAAGGAGGCCATCGACGCCGTCCTCGACCTGGAGAAGATGGGCCTGCCCTTCTCCCGCACCGAGCAGGGCCGGATCGACCAGCGCCGCTTCGGCGGTCACTCCCGCAACCACGGCGAGGCCCCGGTCCGCCGCTCGTGCTACGCGGCCGACCGCACCGGCCACATGATCCTCCAGACGCTGTTCCAGAACTGCGTCAAGCACGGCGTCGAGTTCTTCAACGAGTTCTACGTCCTCGACCTGCTGATCAACGAGGGCAAGACGGCCGGCGTCGTCGCCTACGAGCTGGCCACCGGCGAGATCCACGTCTTCCAGGCCAAGGCCGTCGTGTTCGCCTCCGGCGGCACCGGCAAGATGTTCAAGGTCTCCTCGAACGCCCACACCCTCACCGGTGACGGCCAGGCCGTGGCCTACCGCCGCGGCCTGCCGCTGGAGGACATGGAGTTCTTCCAGTTCCACCCGACGGGCATCTGGCGCATGGGCATCCTGCTCACCGAGGGCGCCCGCGGCGAGGGCGGCATCCTGCGCAACAAGGACGGCGAGCGCTTCATGGAGCGCTACGCCCCGGTCATGAAGGACCTCGCGTCCCGTGACGTCTGCTCCCGCGCGATCTACACCGAGATCCGCGAGGGCCGCGGCTGCGGTCCGGAGGGCGACCACGTCTACCTGGACCTGACCCACCTGCCGCCGGAGCAGCTGGACGCCAAGCTGCCGGACATCACCGAGTTCGCGCGCACCTACCTCGGCATCGAGCCCTACACGGACCCGATCCCGATCCAGCCCACCGCGCACTACGCCATGGGCGGCATCCCGACCAACGTCGAGGGTGAGGTCCTGCGCAACAACACCGACGTCGTCCCGGGCCTGTACGCGGCCGGCGAGGTCGCCTGCGTGTCCGTGCACGGCGCCAACCGCCTGGGCACCAACTCGCTGCTGGACATCAACGTGTTCGGCCGTCGCGCGGGCATCGCCGCCGCCGACTACGCCAACGCGAACGAGTTCGTCCCGCTGCCGGAGAACCCGGAAGAGCTGGTCCAGGGCATGGTCGACAAGCTGCGCGAGTCGACCGGCACCGAGTCCGTGGGGCAGATCCGCAAGGAGCTGCAGGAGACCATGGACGCCAACGCGATGGTGTACCGCACCGGCGCCACCCTGAAGCAGGCGGTCGAGGACATCGCCGCGCTGAAGGAGCGCTACAAGAACGTCTCCATCCAGGACAAGGGCTTCCGCTACAACACGGACCTCCTGGAGGCCATCGAGCTGGGCAACCTGCTCGACCTGGCCGAGGTGCTGGCCGTCTCCGCGCTGGCCCGCGAGGAGTCCCGCGGCGGCCACTACCGCGAGGACTTCCCGACCCGTGACGACGTGAAGTTCATGCAGCACACCATGGCGTACCAGGAGGTCGCCGCCGACGGCAGCACCTCCATCCGCCTCGACTACAAGCCGGTCGTCACGACCCGCTACCAGCCGATGGAGCGTAAGTACTGATGAGCACTCCGACTGTGGAGCACTCGGCCGCTCTGGACGCGGTCGAGGCCGGTGGCACCCCGCTGATCACCGTCACCTTCCGGATCCGCCGGTTCAACCCGGAGGAGCACCCGGACCCGGTGTGGGTCGACTACCAGCTGACGATGGACCCGAAGGAGCGCGTCCTCGACGCGCTCAACAAGATCAAGTGGGAGCAGGACGGCACCCTCACCTACCGCCGTTCCTGCGCGCACGGCATCTGCGGCTCCGACGCCATGCGGATCAACGGCCGCAACCGGCTGGCGTGCAAGACCCTGATCAAGGACGTCGACCCGGAGAAGCCGATCACGATCGAGGCCATCAAGGGCCTGACGGTCCTCAAGGACCTGGTCGTGGACATGGACCCGTTCTTCCAGGCGTACAAGGACGTCATGCCGTTCCTCATCACCAAGGGGAACGACCCGACGCGCGAGCGCCTGCAGTCCGCCGAGGACCGCGAGCGCTTCGACGACACCACCAAGTGCATCCTGTGCGCCGCGTGCACGTCGTCCTGCCCGGTGTTCTGGAACGACGGCCAGTACTTCGGCCCGGCCGCCATCGTCAACGCGCACCGCTTCATCTTCGACTCGCGCGACGAGGGTGCCGAGCAGCGCCTGGAGATCCTCAACGACCGTGAGGGCGTGTGGCGCTGCCGCACCACCTTCAACTGCTCGGAGGCCTGCCCGCGTGGCATCGAGGTCACCAAGGCGATCCAGGAAGTGAAGCGGGCGCTGGTCACCCGCCGCTTCTGATCCCGGCCCGACAGCGCGAAGGCCCCCGCCCGATCCTCGGACCGGGCGGGGGCCTTCGCCGTTCCTAGCGCAGCGCGCCGAGGTCCTTCGGGGCGGTCCAGCCGCTGAAGGTCACCAGGTGGCGCTCGGCGGTGACGGCCCACAGGTCGGGCTTGCCGTCGCCGTCACCGTCGCCGGAGCTGCCCAGGGTCGGGTAGGCGGCGGTGGTGAAGCCGGTGGCGACCACGTTCGCCGAGGGGTCGGCGAGGGCGGAGAAGTCGAGGGTGCCGTCGGCCTTCTTCGCGACCGCGTAGGCGTGCAGGGCGCCGGTGGCCCGGTCACGGGCCCACAGGGTGAGGTTGCCGGAAGCGTCCGCGCCGGGGGCGATCAGGTCATAGCCGCTCCAGTCGCCGGTGGTGGCGATGAACTGGGCGTCGGCGTAGCCGCGGAAGCTCGGGTGGTAGGCGTACAGCTTGCCGTGCTCGACCGAGAGCAGCGCCGGGGCGGACGGCTCCGTGGCGGATCCGAGGGCGACCAGCTGGTCGGAGGTGGACCAGTCGGCGGAATAGTCGGGCGGGCAGGCGGTCGCGGCCCCCGCCGCGTCGACGCAGTGGGCCGACGTGGGCTTGCGGACCAGGGTCGGGGACTGCTGGCCGAAGTCGCCCTGGTGGCTGTTCGCGTAGGAGTAGAGGAAGCCCGGGTTGCCCTTGGGGTGCACCAGCAGGTCGTCGCCGGGGGCGTGGACCGGGGCCCAGCCCCGGTGCAGCACCTGGTCGTCCTGCCAGCCGGCGTGCAGCGGCGAGAGCGCGGCCGGGAGGGTCGAGGACGGGGTGGTGTCCGTGGCGTCGGCGCTGATGACCTGCAGGTTGCCCTGGGCGTCCGGGAGCAGGATGTCCGGCACGCCGTCACCGTCGACGTCGCCGGGGACGGCCGGCTTCGGCCGCGGGTCCCACGGCGCGTAGAAGGTGTACGTGACCGGCTGGCCGACGTTGCCGGCGTTGTCCATGGCCTGGACGGTCAGGGTGTTGGTGCCCCAGTCCTTGGGCTTGAGGGTGAGCTGGGCGGTGCCGTCGGAGCCGGCCTTCACGGTGTGGCCGGAGGCGCAGTCCCAGCCGACGCCGAGCGTGCCGTTCAGCGCGTACTGGTAGCAGGCGACGCCGGAGCCCGAGTCGGTGCCGGCGAGGGTGAAGACGCCGTTCTCACCCGCGTACTTGGCGGGGGTGGCGCCGGAGCCGCTCGCCGGGAAGTCGGTGGAGGAGACCGACAGGCCCGGCTGGGTGAGGTCGACCTTGAAGTGGCAGGCCGGGGCGGGCTTGCCGCTGCCCGGGGAGTACTCGGGCCAGGCCTGCCAGGAGTAGCTGTGGCCGTCCACCAGGTCGGCGGCGGCCAGCTTGGCCGCTCCGGCGGTGACGTCCGCGGTGCTGTCGACGATCTTGTCGTGCGCCGGGGTCGAGTCGTCCCAGACCTTGAAGCGCACCTGGGGCGAGGAGGCGGCGACGGTCAGGACGGGGTTGGCCGCGCCCAGCCAGCCGGGGGCGGTGGAGTCGTCGCAGGCGTCGGTGTGCAGACCGGTGGCGGCGAAGCCCGGGGAGGGCGCCGCCTTGGGGTCGGTGACCGCCGTCCCGGGGACGGCCGAGGCGACGGGCGCGGTGAGCAGCCCGGCCGCGAGGACGGCCACGGTGACCCCGCCGAGTCTGCGGGCACGCGAAAGTGTCATGGAGATTCCCACCCCTTGTGAGCAGCGCGTCCGGTACGCGCGTGCGAGCGGTGAGGATCTTGCCAGGGGGGACGGACAGCGGCAACGGGGATTGGGCGGTCAGTCCGTGGCCGGGCCGCGGCGGGTGGCCCGCAGGCCGCGGACGCCGACGGTGCCGACGGCGATCCCGAGGACGAACGACGTGATCGCCAGCAGCAGGTGGATCCAGAAGAAGGCGGTGGGCTGGGAGTGGTCGCCGTTCACGAAGGCCTGGCCGCCGGAGTCCTTCCACAGGTTCTTGACGAAGGTCGCCCAGATCATGATCGACCAGACGCCGAAGGCGGTCAGGAACCAGGAGGTGCGGCGGCTGAGCTTCATGGGGTGGTCCTCGCGGGTGGGGAGGCGGTGTGCCTCCCCAGTATGCGCGGGCCGCCGATCGGCCTAGGTCGGGCCCCTCGTACGAAGGACCCGTCCGGTGTGGTGCGCGACGCGGCGCCGCCGTGGGTACGGTCAGCTCGTGCCCACATACCGTCACACCCTCGCGCAGCTGTGCGCCGCGGTCGCCGCGGCCCTCCCGGTTCTGCTCGCCGCCCCGGCGGCGGTCGCGGCCCCGCAGGTGCCGCCGCCGTCGACCGCGGTCGGCGGTGAGCGGCTCGGGCGCCCGGGGGTCCAGGTCAACCCGCTGGCAGGTGCCCCGGCGTTGCCCACGGACCTCACCGGCCAGTCCTGGATAGTCTCCGACGCCGCCTCGGGCGAAGTCCTGGCGGCGTACAACCCGCATCTGCGGCTGCCTCCGGCGAGCACCCTGAAGATCCTCTTCGCGGACACCGTGCTGCCCAAGTTCGACCGCAACACGGTGCACCGGGTCGCCGACGAGGAGATCCAGAACATCGGCCCCGGCAGCAGCCTGGTCGGCATCAAGGAGAACCTGGACTACCGGGTCGAGGACCTGTGGCGCGGGGTGTTCCTGAGCTCGGGCAACGACGCCGTGCACGTCCTGTCGTTCATGAACGGCGGCATCCGGCGGACCGTCAACGAGATGCAGGACCGGGCCGAGGCCCTCCAGGCCTGGGACACCAAGGTGATCTCCCCGGACGGCTACGACATGGACGGCCAGGTGTCCTCGGCCTACGACCTGTCGCTGTTCGCCCGGGCCGGCCTGCGCAACCCGGACTTCCGGATGTACTGCGCGACCCGGGACGCGATGTTCCCGGGCGCCGTCGACAAGAGCACCGGCCGGCGCGGCAGCTTCGGGATCGCCAACACCGACCGGCTGCTGGGCAAGTACCCCGGCCTGATCGGGGTGAAGAACGGCACCACCACCAACGCGGGCTCGACCTTCGTCGGAGCCGCCCAGCGGAACGGGCGAACCCTGCTGGTGACGGTGATGCACCCGGCCAGCTACCAGCGGGTCTACGACGAGACGGCCGAACTGCTCGACTGGGGCTTCGCCGCGGCGGGCAAGGTCCAGCCGGTCGGCCGGCTGGTCGACGAGCCGGCGGCCGACGGCACGCAGCCGACCGACCAGGCGAGCGGCACCGCCGGCGCCCCCGCCCCGCCGCCGCACACCGCCGCCGCGCCCCGCCCCGCCGCCGCGCCGGACGGGGACGCCGGGCTCGGCCCGGTCGGCTGGGGGGCCGCGGCGGTCGGGGCCGCGGTCGCGGCGGGCGCCGCGGTGCTCGTCCGACGCCGTACGTCGAGGCGCCGCCGCGCCTGGGGCCACTTCGAGTGCTGATCCCTCGGCCCGGAGGCGAGCGGGCGGGCTACCCCTGCGCCCGGCCCGCCGCCCGCGCCGCCTCCTCGGACTCCTCGGCGGCGGCCAGCAGCGCCCGGCCGTGCGCCCTGGTCCGCTCGCGGGCGGCCTCCGGGTCTGCGGTCGCCGTCCAGGCCACGCAGTACATCAGCAGCCGGCTGACGAAGTTGATCCACAGCAGCAGGGCCACCGGGGTGGCGAAGGCGCCGTACAGGCTGCGCCCGGCGACCGAGCCGAGGTAGGAGGCGAGCAGCTGCTTCAGGGCCTCGAAGCCGACCGCGCCGATCAGGGCGCCGCGCACCAGGTCCGGGCGGCGCTGGCCGGTGATGCCGGGGAAGGGTGCCAGCAGGTAGGCGAAGAGCAGCATGTCGCACGCTATGGCGATCAGCACCCCGACCCCGGTCAGCAGGTAGCCGCTGCCGAGGCCGATCGCGTCGGCGATCCGCCCGGCGAGCGTGGTGCCCGCGGCGGAGGCGGCCAGCGAGAACAGCGAAACCAGGCCGAGGCCGGCCAGCACCACGACGTCCCAGGCCTTGCGCAGCAGCAGGTTGCCCTTCTCCTCGGGCAGCTGCCAGAGGTCCCGGATCGAGGTGCGCATGGTGTCCACCCAGCCGAGCCCGGAGATCAGCAGCAGGGCCCCGCCGACCAGCCCGAGGGCGCCCGCGTTGGCCACCAGGGAGGGCAGGTCGAGCGCGTCCGACAGGCCGGGCAGCTGGTCGGAGATGCGGTGCTGCAGGTCGTCCACCTGGCTGCCGCTCAGCGTCGCGACGGCGATCGCCAGGCCCACCGTGAGCAGCGGGAACAGCGCGAGGAAGCCGAAGAAGGTGACGGCTCCGGCCAGCCGGTTGCCACGGGCGGCGGCGAAGTACTCGTACACCCGGTACGGGCGGCTGCGCAGCACCCGGGCCACGAGCGGGCCCAGGACCGGAAGGCGGGTCAGGAAGTCCATCCGACCGGTTATACCGGCCCGTCCCCCGAACGGCCGCCAGGCGCGGGCCGGATGCCCGGGGGGGTCAGGGCGCGTCGTGCGGATCCTTGCCGGATCGGCCGAAATCCACCGGGCGCGCCCTACCGGTTGACGAGCCGGCGGGCCTTGGCGAGGGCGCGGACGGCCTGGTACGCGGTGTAGCGGCCCTGGCCGAGCAGTTCGGTGCGCACGCCGTCCACGCCGGCCGGCGGGCGGTAGCCGGCCGGGCGCAGCCGGGCGCAGTGCGCGGCGGCGCGGCGGAAGTACTCGCGGCGGTCACCGGCCGGCACCCGGCCGGGCTTGGCGACCACGGTGTTGAGGTGGTGCAGCATCTTCCCGTAGACGACCGGGCGCCAGGAGTCGAGGTCGGGGCGGCGGTCGAGGAAGGCGAACACCAGGTCGTACTGGGCGAACACGTCGAAGTGCTTGCGGCTGGCGGTGGCGAGGATGTTGCCGCCCTCCTGGCGCTGGCGGTAGTGCACGCCGACCCGGTCGAGCAGGGTGATGCTGGCAGCGGCGAGCAGCGCCGGGTACGTCCAGGGGGTGTCCTCGTAGTAGCCGGCCGGGAACTCCAGCTGCTGCTCGGTGATGAACCCGCGGCGGTAGGCCTTGTTCCAGACGACCTGGAGCAGGTCGAGCAGGTCGGGGCGGGCGGCGAGGTCGAAGACGTCCGGGGAGGCGGCGCCGAAGACGTGGCCGGAGGCGGCCCGGGTGATCCGGCCGTCGGCGTAGGTGCGGGCGTAGTCGTAGACCAGGACGTCCGGGTCGCCGGTGGCGGCGAGCCGCTCCTCGACGGCCTTCAGCAGGTCGGGGGTAAGGGTGTCGTCGCTGTCGAGGAAGACGACGTAGTCTCCGGTGGCGGCCTCCAGGCCGGCGTTGCGGGCGCGCCCGAGGCCGACGTTCTCCGCCAGGTGGAGCACCCGGACCCGGGGGTCGGCGGCGGCCGCCGCGTCCAGCAGGGCGCCGCAGCCGTCGGGCGAGCGGTCGTCCACCGCGATCAGTTCGAAGTCGGGTCCGGTCTGGCCGAGGACCGATTCGAGGCACTCGGTGAGATAGTCCTGGACCTGGTACACGGGGACGATGACACTGAAGCGGGGCACGGGGCCAGCGTAGTGGGCCCGGGGAGGGCCGGACCCCGGAAGGTAGGATCGGGGCGCACGTACGCACCGATCCAAGTGCGGCCAGACCCCTCGCGGGCTGCCACGCTCCTCCCGAGAAAGGCCTGCGTAGCCGATGGCTCCCCGCCTCTCCATCGTCGTTCCTATCTACAACGTCGAGCGCTACCTCGTCGAATGCCTCGACTCGATCGCCGCCCAGACCTTCACGGACTTCGAGTGCGTCATGGTCGACGACGGTTCGAAGGACGACAGCGCGGCGCTCGCCGAGGCGTACGCGGCGAAGGACTCGCGGTTCCGGCTGGTCCGGCAGGTGAACAAGGGCCTCGGCGCGGCCCGCAACACCGGCATCCGGCACATCGACCCGGACTCCGAGTTCCTGTGCTTCGTGGACAGCGACGACTCGATGCCGCCGAGTGCGTACGAGCTGATGATCAACACGCTGGACGAGACCGGCTCGGACTTCTGCACCGGCAACGTGCTGCGGTTCCGCGCGGTGGGCTACTACCAGTCCGGCGGGCACTCGAAGCCGTTCAAGGAGACCCGGCTCAAGACCCACATCACCGAGATCCCGGCGCTGGTCACCGACCGCACCGCGTGGAACAAGGTGTACCGCCGCTCCTTCTTCGACGCCGCCGGCCTGCTCTACCCCGAGGGCATCCTGTACGAGGACGCGCCGGTCAGCGTGCCGCACCACTACCTCGCCAAGAGCGTGGACGTGCTCTCCGAGCCGATCTACCACTGGCGCGAGCGCGAGGTCGGCGAGATGTCGATCACCCAGATGCGCACCAACCCCAAGGGCCTGATCGACCGGGTCGCCTCGGTCGAGCTGGTCCGAGCCTGGCTGAAGAAGCAGACCGAGCCGCGCTTCGCCGAGTACCTGCGCTCCTACGACGAGAACACCCTCGTCGAGGAGATCCCGATGTTCTTCTGGTCCGTCGTGGACGGCGACCGGGACTACCGGGACGCCTACGTCCAGCACGTCAGCCGGCTGCTCCGGTCGATCGGCCAGGAGCAGGTCCGCAAGCTGCGCGCGCCGCTGCGCCTGAAGTACCACCTGACCCTGCAGAACCGGGTGGACGAGCTGGTCGAGCAGATCAAGTACGAGGGCGAGAGCGGCGGCGGCGTGCAGGCCCGCGGTCTGCTGCGGCCGTACGCGGACTACCCGTTCCTGCGCGGCGGGCGCAAGAGCGTGCCCTCCAACGTGCTCAAGCTGGACAACTCGCTGGTCATGCGCAGCCGGCTGTACGACAGCGCCTGGGTGGGCGGGAAGCTGCGGCTGACCGGGCACGCGTACCCGGAGCAGCTGGGGGCGGCGAACAAGCACGACATGGTCCGCACCCTGGTGCTGCGCGAGGCCAAGGGCCGCCGGGTGATCGCGGTGCCGATGAAGACCCAGTACAGCCCCGAGGCGACCGCGAGCTGCAACCACGACCTGTACAACTGCGACTGGTCCGGCTTCACCGTCTCCGTCGACCCGAAGAAGCTCAAGCACCGCGGCCAGTGGAAGGACGGCCACTGGCGCGTCCTGGTGGCCGGCGCGGGCAAGGGCGGGATCTACAAGGGCCGGATCTCGGCGGGCTGGAGCGACACCGCCGAGTCGATCCCGCTGCAGTGGGTCGAGCCGGACGTGCGGATCGTGCCCTGGGTCCGGGACGGCTTCGTCTACCTCCAGGTGGAGACCGTCAAGGCCCGGGTGACCGGCCTGGCCGCGCACGGCGACCGGGTGGAGGTCTCCGGCGCGGCGCGCTCCGGCGCGAGCTTCGTCGGGGCCCGGCTGCGGCTGACCCACCTCGAATCGGACCGCGAGCTGACCTTCCCGGTGGAACTGGGCTCGCCGGTCGGCGCGCTGCAGCCGTTCACCTCCTCCGTCGAGGTGGCCGAGCTGACCGCCGTCCGCGAGGCCTGGGCCGAGCTGGACCCGGTGGCCGCCGAGCGCGTCCGCGACCGCTGGAACAGCGCGCTGCTGCTGGCCGACGGCACCGTCCTGCCGCTGGTCTGGGACGACCGCAACGCTCCCGAGCAGCTGCACGTGCCGCTGAACCCGCAGGCGCCCGCCGACCGGCGCCGGGCGATCTACACCAAGCCCTCGCCGAGCGGCCACCTCCAGTTCTCGGACCAGCTGCTGCAGCCGGTGGTGGACGAGGTGTCGGCGCGCGGCGCCGACGGCTTCCTCCTGAGCGGCTCGTTCCCGCTGCCCGGCGCGCACCGCTGGGAGCTGGTGGTCCGGCACCACTGGCGCGAGGAGGAGCACGTCTACCCGGTGGAGATCGCGGACGGCCGGTTCCGCACCGCGCTGCCCGCCGTGCCGACCGCCACCTTCGCCGGTCAGGTGCCGCTCTCCGCCGGCACCTGGCGGGTCTTCTTCCGCCCGGTGGGCGAGCAGGCCGCCGCCCTGCCGGACAGCCACGTGCAGATCTCCCCGGCCTGCTTCGGCTCGCTGCCGGTGGACGTGCAGTCCCGCGGCAAGCGGATCGCGCTGGAGCGCCGCTACCACGACTGCCTGTCGCTGGAGTCGCACTCGGCGCTGCTGCCCGAGGAGCGGTCCGGCTTCCGCCAGCGCCAGCTGCGCACCGTCGACTACCCGGCCGCCCGCCGGCTGCCGGTGCGCGACACGGTGCTCTACAACGCCGGGCACGGCAGCGTGTACGCCGGCTCGCCGAGGGCGATCCACGAGGAGCTGGTCCGCCGCGGCCTGCCGCTGGAGCACCTGTGGGGCAGCGACGACCTGCAGGCCGACGTGCCGCGCACCGCGCAGACGATCCGGCTCTGGAGCCCGGAGTGGTTCGAGGCGCTGGCGACCGCCAAGTACATCGTCACCAGCACCCACCTGCCCGACTTCTTCGTCCGCCGCCCCGGCCAGGTGGTCGTCCAGACCTGGCAGGGCAGCCCGCTGAAGCAGATCGGCTTCGACTTCGAGAAGGTCTGGTTCACCAATTCGAACTACCTCAAGGGCCTGGCCCGCGAGGTCCCGAACTGGAGCCTGTTGGTGGCCGGCAACAGCTGGTCCGCCCCCGTCCTGCGGCGCGCCTTCGATTACCAGGGCGAGATCCTGGAGAGCGGTTCGCCCCGGAACGACCTCCTGTTCGCGGCCGACCGGGAGAAGACGGCGGAACAGGTTCGCGAACGGCTCGGCCTGCCCGAGGGCAAGAAGGTCGTGCTCTACGCGCCGACCTGGCGCGAGGACCGGCGCCGGCCGAACGGCGGCTACCAGATCGACCTGCGGATCGACCTGGAGGCGGCCAAGGCCGCGCTCGGCGACGACCAGGTGCTGCTGGTGCGCCGGCACAACATGATGTGCGGCCAGATCCCCGGCGCCGGCAACGGCTACATCTGGGACGTCGGCAGCTATCCCGACATGGCGGAGCTGCTGCTGATCGCGGACGTGCTGGTGACCGACTACTCGTCGAGCGTCTTCGACTTCGCCACCACCGGCAAGCCGATGCTCTTCTTCACCCACGACCTGGAGCACTACCGCGACAACCTGCGCGGCTTCAGCCTGAACTTCGAGGCCGAGGCGCCCGGCCCGCTGCTGCCCACCTCGGAGGCGCTGGTCGACGCGCTCGCCCGGGTGGACGAGGTCGCGGCCGAGCACGCGGACAAGGCGGCCGCGTTCCGCGAGGCGTACTGCGACCTGGACGACGGCAAGGCCTCCGCCCGGGTGGTCGACGCGATGCTCCGCAAGGAGTAGCCACCGGGCCCGACCGAGGCGCCCGGCTCGGATCGCGCCGGGCGCCTCGGCGCTACCTGGGAATTCCCTGAGAACCCCCTGTCCTTTACGTGCATTTTGCACTCGAACTCACGTTTACCCAACGAATTTCAAAGGAAATTCTCCGAACTGTACAGTTGACCCGGAGTGCCCTCCCGGTATGGGATACCAATTCGGCCCCGTCCGGTCATCGTCGGCACGGCGGCCGCTTCTCCCGGCCACCGCCATGCCCGGGATTCCCTCCCCCGAAGGGCCCCCCGCACCATGCCTGCGCTCACCCGGTTCGTTCTGCCGCACGCCGCCCCCCGGGTGAGCACCGGCCGACCCGCCGTCGACGAGGGCGTGGTGTTCGGGCTGCTGCGGGCCCGCTGGCACGGCCGCGGGCTGGAGCTCACCGGCTTCGCCCGCCCGCTGGACCTGGACACCGGCCGCCCCGGCTCGGCCTGGACCTGGCTGACCCTGCGCCACGAGGACGACACCGCGCCGCTCCTCCACCTGCGCTCCAGGCCCCGCAGGCTGCCCGAGGTCACCGACGACAGCGCCCAGCCCGACCACAACCACGACTGGTCCGGCTTCACCGCCCTGGTGGAACCCTCCCGGCTGCGTCGCGACGGCCACTGGCTGCTCGGCGACTGGCAGATCGAGGCCACCCTCTTCACCCGCCCCCGCCCCACCCGGCTGCGCCGCCAGTACGGCGCCCTCGCCCCCCACTGGTGCGGCTCCGGCGAGTACCCGCCGGCCCGCTGGGTGGACCGCGACGTGCGCCTCCAGCCGTACTTCGAGGACGACCGGCTGCGGCTGCGGCTGGAGCGCCCCGCCGTCCGGCTCGACCGCGCCGAGCCCGCCGCCGACGGCATCCGGCTGGCCGGCACCGCCGACCACTGCCCGACCGGCACCGTCCTGCGGCTGCGCCACCGGCAGAGCGACGCGGTGATCGAGCAGCCGCTCGCCCGCACCGGCAACACCTTCACCGTCCACCTGCCGTACCGGCCGTTCACCGCCGACGGGCGCGGCCGAGGCACGCTGGAGCACTGGGACGCCGAACTGCTGCGCCCCGACGGCGGCACCGAGCAGCTCTGCCTGGACGAGCGCGGCGGCCCGGTGGCCGGCCAGCACCCGCTGCCGGACGCCCCGGACCGGGTGCTCTACCTCAAGCACCTCTCCGACGGCCGGCTCCAGGTCTGCGTCCAGCCGGCCGCCGGCGTGGTCGACCGGATCGCGGTGCACTTCGCCGGCTTCGAGCTGTCCGGCCACTGCCCGGACCCGGCAGCCGACCGGCTGGAGCTGGTCCTGCGGCACAGCGGCACCGCGGGCGAGGTCCGCGCCCCGGTCGAGCCCGGAGCCAACGGCCGCTTCCGGGTTCGGGTGCCCGCCACCCGCACCGGCTCGGACGGCGCCGTGCTGCCGCTGCGCAAGGGCGTCTGGGAGGCCGTCCTGGAGCCGGCCGACCGCTCCGGCCCGGCCCGGCCGCTGATCGCCGCCGCCGCCGTCCTGCCCGCCCTGCCCGCCACCGCGACCACCGGCGGCAAGCACGTCCTGCTGCAACGCCGCTGGCACGACACCCTGCTGGTGGACTCCACCCCGGTGCTCGACGCCACCGAGCGCAGCGCCTGGACGCAGGCCCGGCTGCGCACCGAGCACTACCCGGCCGCCCGCCGCGAACCGCTGCGCGATGCGGTGCTGTACGACGTGTTCGGCGGCCGCGGCTACGCCGACTCCCCGCGCGCGGTGCACGCCGAACTCGCCCGCAGGGGCGAGCCGTTGGAGCACCTGTGGGTGGTCGACGACGGCCAGGCCGAGCTGCCGCCAGGGGTCGTGCCGGTGCGGATCTGGAGCCCGGAGTGGTACCGCGCCCTGGCCACCTGCCGCTACCTGGTCGGCAACACCCACTTCCCGGACTTCCTGGAGCGCCGCGCGGGCCAGGTCGTGGTGCAGACCTGGCACGGCTCACTCCTGAAGCGGATCGCCCACGACGTCGAGAACTCCTGGCTGGCCGACCACGGCTACCTGGAGGCCCTCGACCGGGAGACCCCGCAGTGGAGCCTGCTGCTCTCCCCCAGCCCGTTCGCCACCCCGATCCTGCGGCGCGCCTTCCGCTACGAGGGCGAGGTCCTGGAGTCCGGCTACCCGCGCGGCGACGTCCTGGCCGAGCCGGACCCGCGGGTCGCCGCGACCGTCCGCAGGCGGCTCGGCATCCCCGAGGGCAAGCGGGTCGTGCTGTACGCGCCGACCTGGCGCGAGGACCAGCAGCGCGGCGACGGCGAGGGCTTCCGGCTCGACCTGCGGCTGGACGTCGGCCACGCCCGCCGACTGCTCGGCGAGGACCACGTGCTGCTGGTCCGCCCGCACTCGCACGTGCGCGAACCGCTGCCGGGCGCCGGCGACGGCTTCCTGTACGACTGCGGGGACTTCCCCGACCCGCAGGAACTGCTGCTGATCGCGGACGTACTGGTGACCGACTACTCGTCGATCATGTTCGACTTCGCGATCACCGGCCGCCCGGTCTACTTCTTCACCTACGACCTGGAGCACTACCGCGACACCCTGCGCGGCTTCTACTTCGACTTCGAGCGCGACGCCCCCGGCCCGCTGGTGCCGGACTCCGCCGAACTGCTCGGCGCGCTGCGCGAACTCGCCGACAGCGGAACGGAGTCGGCTCCCGGGTACGCCGAGCGCTACCGGCGCTTCCGGGCCGAGCACTGCGCCCTGGACGACGGCGGCGCGGCCCGCCGGGTGGTCGACCGGATGCTCGAACTCGGCCGTACGACGCGGTAGTTCAGGAGCGGTGCCGATTCACGAGCTGTGCTGATTCACGAGAAGTGGTAGTCCCGCCAGGGCCGCCAGACCTCGTCCGCGTCGAACCGGGAGAGCGAGAAGCCCGGCACCAGGAAGGACGCCCGGAACCCGCGCGCCTGCTCGTACGCCTGGTCCAGCACGTCGTCCGGCAGGCCGTGGGCGACCGTCACGTGCGGGTGGTACGGGAAGGCCAGTTCGCGGGCCAGCGGGCCGGAGCGGACGTCCGCCTCCAGCAGCCGGCACTCCTGCGCGCCCTCCTCGACCCGGACGAACACCACCGGGGACACCGGCCGGAAGGTGCCGCCGCCGCGCAGCAGCATCCGGAACGGCCGGTGCGCGGCCGCCACCGCCGCCAGGTGCTCCTCGACCTTCGGGAGCACCTCGGCGGGCAGCTCGGTCGGCGGCAGCAGGGTCACGTGCGTCGGTATCGAGCGCGCCTGCGGATCGCCGTGGCCGGCCCGGGCGTCCTGGATCCGCTTGCCGTACGGGTCCGGAACGCTCACGGACACGCCGATGGTGACGACCTCCGGGAGGCCGGAGGGCGGGCCGCCGTCACCATCGGGCAGGCGTGTGAGGGGAGTCACCGCTTGGCGGCCGGGAGGAAGCCGATCCGGTCGTACACCGTGGCCAGCGTCTCGGAGGCCACCGCGCGGGCCTTCTCGGCGCCGATCGCCAGCACCCGGTCCAGCTCGGCCGGGTCGTCCAGGAAGGTGCCGGTGCGCTCCTGGAAGGGCGTCACCCACTCGGCGAACAGCTCGGCCAGCTCGGTCTTCAGGGCGCCGTACATCTTGCCCTCGAAGTGCGCGACCAGCTGCTCGACCGACTGGCCGCTGAGCGCGGAGTGGATCCGCAGCAGGTTGGAGACGCCCGGCTTCTGCTCCTCGTCGTAGGAGACGACCGTGCCGGTGTCGGTGACGGCGCTCTTGAACTTCTTGGCGCTGACCTTCGCCTCGTCCAGCAGGCTGACCAGGCCCTTGGGCGAGGACGCCGACTTGCTCATCTTGATGCCCGGGTCCTGGAGGTCCATGATCTTCGCCGTCTCCTTGAGGATATACGGCTTGGGGATCGTGAAGACCGGGGCGTAGCGGGAGTTGAAGCGCTCCGCGATGTCGCGGGTGATCTCCACGTGCTGGCGCTGGTCCTCGCCGACCGGGACGGCGTCCGCCTGGTAGAGCAGGATGTCCGCGATCTGCAGGATCGGATAGGTGAACAGGCCCACGGTGGTGCTGTCGGCGCCGTACCGGGAGGACTTGTCCTTGAACTGGGTCATCCGGGAGGCCTCGCCGAAGCCGGTGAGGCAGTTCATCACCCAGGCGAGCTGCGCGTGCTCGGGCACGTGCGACTGGACGAACAGGGTGCAGTGCTCCGGGTCCAGGCCGGCGCCGAGCAGCTGGGCGGCGGAGATCCGGGTGTTCTGGCGCAGGGTCGCCGGGTCCTGCGGCACGGTGATCGCGTGCAGGTCGACGACCATGTAGAAGGCGTCGTTCTCCTTCTGCAGGTCGACCCACTGGCGCACCGCGCCCAGGTAGTTGCCGAGGTGGAACGAGCCGGAGGTGGGCTGGATCCCGGAGAGCACCCGGGGACGGTCCTTGACCGGACCAGTGACCGCTGCGTTGACCATGCGCGCCATTGTTCCAGTTCCCCCGGTCGCTCAGGAAACCTCCGCCCCAGCGGGCTCCTCCGGTGTGACCGCACTCACCCTCACCCGGGCGATCCGCCGGCCCTCCACCTTGGCCACCGTCAGCAGCACCGCCCCGCCGCCCTCGACCGGGACCCGGGCGTGGTCGCCGTCCCGGGGCAGCCGGCCGAGCGAGGCGACCAGGCAGCCGGCCACCGTCTCGTACGGGCCCTCCGGCAGGGCGACGCCGGTCTCCTCCTCGAAGTCGCCGAGGTTGAGCAGTCCGTCCAGTTCCATGCCGCCGCCGGCCAGCCTGCGGGTGGGAGCGGCCTCCGGCCGGTCGTACTCGTCGCGGATCTCGCCGATCACCTCCTCGACCAGGTCCTCCAGGGTGACGATGCCGGCGGTGCCGCCGTACTCGTCCACCACGATGGCCAGGTGGTGGCCCTCCCGGCGCATCTCGCCCATAGCCTCCAGCACCCGCTTGGTGCCGGGCAGCAGCTTGACCGGGCGGGCCAGGTCGCGGACCTTGACGGCCTGCTCGCCGCGGACGCCGTACAGGTCCCGGACGTGGACGAAGCCGACCACGGCGTCGGCGCTGCCCTCGACCACCGGGTAGCGCGAGTGCGGCGAGGTCTCGGCCTGGTGCCGCACCGCGGCCAGCGGGCGTTCGGCGTCCAGGAAGGTCACCTCGGTGCGCGGCACCATCACCTCGCGCAGCTGGCGCTCCCCGGCGGCGAACACGTCCGCGATCAACGCCCTTTCGTCGCTGCCCAGTTCGGTGTTGGAGGCGACCAGGCCGCGCAGTTCCTCGGAGCTCATCGAGCCGCGCCCGGCCGTCGGGTCGCCACCGAACAGCCGGACCATCAGGTTGGTGGAGTGGCCGAGCAGCCAGATCGCCGGGCGCAGCGCCACCGACATCACGTCCACCACGGGGGCGGCGACCACCGCGATGGACTCGGCGCGCTGCAGCCCGATCCGCTTGGGGGTGAGCTCACCGAGCACCAGCGAGACGTAGCTGATCACCAGGGTGAGCCCGACCAGGGCGACCGCGTCCGCCATCCCCCGGGACAGCCCGGCGTCGACGAACAGGGGGGCGACCTTGCCGGACAGGGTGTCGGCGCCGAACGCGGCGGACAGGAAGCCCATGCAGGTCACGCCGACCTGGACGGCGGCCAGGAAGCGGTTGGGGTCGGCGGCCAGGTGCGCGGCCCGGGCCGAGCGCCGGGTGCCGCGCGCCTCCAGCGCCCGGATCTGGCCCTCGCGCAGCGAGATCAGCGAGATCTCGGCGACGTTGAACAGCCCGCCCAGCAGGATGAAGACGAGGACGAGCGCGGCGTCCCCGAGGGTTTCGTTCACAGCGGGCCAGTGTAGGCGGCGGGCGCCGGCGGGGGCCGGAAGCGGCGTGGCCGGCCGCCGGCCGGGAACGCCGACGGCCCGCCGCCTCCCCGGAGGGAGGTGCGGGCCGTCGGGAAGGCCGCGGGGGCGGGGCTCAGATGAGGCCCAGCTCCTGGACCGCGTCGCGCTCCTCGGTCAGCTCCTTGACCGAGGCGTCGATGCGGGCGCGGGAGAAGTCGGAGATCTCCAGGCCCTGGACGATCTCGAACTTGCCGTCCTTGGTGGTGACCGGGAAGGAGGAGATCAGGCCGGCCGGGACGCCGTAGGAGCCGTCGGAGACGACACCCATGGAGGTCCAGTCGCCCTCGGCGGTGCCGTTGACCCAGGTGTACACGTGGTCGATGGCGGCGTTGGCGGCCGAGGCGGCCGAGGAGGCGCCGCGGGCGTCGATGATGGCGGCACCGCGCTTGGCGACGGTCGGGATGAAGTCGTTCTCCAGCCAGGCCTGGTCGCTGCCGACGGCCTCGAAGGCCGGCTTGCCGGCGACCTCGGCCTGGAAGATGTCCGGGTACTGGGTCGCGGAGTGGTTGCCCCAGATGGTGACGCGCTTGATGTCGGAGACCAGGGCGCCGGTCTTGGCGGACAGCTGGCCGACCGCGCGGTTGTGGTCCAGGCGGGTCATCGCGGTGAAGCGCTCGGCCGGGACGTCCGGGGCGTTGCGCTGGGCGATCAGGGCGTTGGTGTTGGCCGGGTTGCCGACGACCAGGACCTTGATGTCGTCCGCGGCGTGGTCGTTGATGGCCTTGCCCTGCGGGCCGAAGATGCCGCCGTTGGCCTGCAGCAGGTCGCCGCGCTCCATGCCCGCGGTGCGCGGACGGGCGCCGACCAGCAGCGCGACGTTGGCGCCGTCGAAGGCCTCGTTCGGGTTGTCGGTGATCTTGATGTCCCGCAGCAGCGGGAAGGCGCAGTCGACGAGCTCCATGGCGGTACCCTCGGCGGCCTTGAGGCCCTGCGGGATCTCCAGGAGGCGCAGGTTCACCGGCACGTCGGCACCGAGCAGGTGGCCCGAGGCGATGCGGAAGAGCAGCGCGTAGCCGATCTGGCCGGCCGCTCCGGTGATGGTGACGTTGACGGGGGTGCGGGTCATTTCTACCTTCTCCAGCAAATCGCCAGGCGCCCCAGGCACACCGGCACTGGAGCCAGGATGATCTCTCGACATCGAGAGACCGGCGTCAGGTTATCGCAAAGGGAAGCGTACGCCGCGTGTGCGGGCGTGGCTGATGCGTCACAGACGCACCGCGGCCCCGCCCGGCGCTCCGGGCGGGGCCGCAGGGGCACGGCGTCGGCCTTCAGTGCTTGGGCCGGCCGATGAGCTGGCCGATATTGTCCAGCAGCGGGATCTCCAGCCACGGGTTCGGTTGCGCGACCAGGGTCAGCAGCACGATCGAGGCGCCCAGGAAGGCCAGCACGATCACGTCGGTGAAGCGGCTGCGCACCGCCAGCATCCCGACCTCGGGCAGCACCAGCCGCAGCACCGCGCCGAGCAGCACCCCGGTGCCGAGGATCAGCAGCCCGTACTTGAAGCCGTCCTTGAAGTCGGCGAACCAGGTGACCGCGAGGCCGGCACCGACCACCGACAGCACCAGCGTTATCGGCCACTGCCGGACCGGCAGGGCGTGGTCGCGCCCGAGGGCCGGGGCGGCGCCCTCCGGCGGCAGGGTGCCGGTGGTCCTGACCGGCCTTTGCCGGGACCGCGCCGGTCGCGGTTCAGTCATGCTCGCCGTCCCTCGGGGATCAGACGCCGGCGCGGCGCTCGGCCGCCTCGACGATGTTGTTCAGCAGCATCGCGCGGGTCATCGGGCCCACGCCGCCGGGGTTCGGGGAGATCCAGCCGGCCACCTCGGCCACGCCCGGGTGCACGTCGCCGACGATCTTGCCCTCGCTGCGGCTGACGCCGACGTCCAGCACCGCGGCGCCCGGCTTGACGTCCTCCGGCTTGACCAGGTGCGGCACGCCCGCGGCGGCCACGATGATGTCGGCCTTGCGCAGGTGGGCGCCGAGGTCCCGGGTGCCGGTGTGGCACAGGGTGACGGTGGCGTTCTCGCTGCGGCGGGTCAACAGCAGGCCGATCGAGCGGCCGACGGTGATGCCGCGGCCGACCACGACCACCTCGGCGCCGTCGATCTCCACGTCGTGCCGGCGCAACAGCTCGACGATGCCCAGCGGGGTGCACGGCAGCGGGCCCTCGATGCCCAGCGCCAGGCGGCCGAGCGAGGTCGGGTGCAGGCCGTCGGCGTCCTTGTCCGGGTCCATCAGCTCCAGGACCGGGTTCTGGTCCAGGCCCTTGGGCAGCGGCAGCTGGACGATGTAGCCGGTGCAGGAGGGGTCGGCGTTCAGCTCGCGGACGACGTTCTCGACGTCCTCCTGGGTGGCGGTGGCGGGCAGCTCGCGCTGGATGGAGGCGATGCCGACCTCGGCGCAGTCCTTGTGCTTCCCGTTGACGTACCAGCGGCTGCCCGGGTCGTCGCCGACCAGGACGGTACCGAGGCCGGGCGTGACGCCCTTCGCCTTGAGGGCCGCCACGCGGGCGGCGAGTTCGGACTTGATCGCGGCGGCGGTGGCCTTGCCATCGAGAATCTGGGCAGTCATGACCCCATTCTCCCGGATCGCGGCCGTACCCCGTACCGGGGCGGCCCCACGGCCGGTCGGGCGACCGGACGGGTACGGAAGGTCCGCACCACGTTGCGGTTGCGCCACAGTCTCGACCTGGCGACCGCAACCGGCTGGACAGCGCGCCGCCGTCCGGTTGACGATATGCGGGCATCCCCTGCCGCGACCCGGCCCGGTGACGGGCCGACGGATCCCGCGGCGGGGCGTACCCGGGGGAAAGAGCCAGTGATCCGACCACAGCAGTCCGCGCAGCCAGACCGCCACGGCGACGTCCTCACCGCGCCGTGCCCGTCCCGGCGTCCGATCACCCGCTCGTCACAGTACTGAGCCGGCCGCGCCCGTCACCGCCGCCGGGCTGTCACCGCGCTCCGGTACCGTCCCGTTCCGTCGGCGACCCGACTCGCCGGCCGCAACCGGGTCCTCCGCCGTCCCGTCCCCACGTCCCCGCAACTGCCCGGAGGCATCCATGAGTTACCCGCCCGACCCGAACAACCCGTACGGCCAGCCGCCCGCGCCGGGCTACGGCTACCCGCAGCAGGCCCCGCCGCCGGCCCCTGGCTACGGCTACCCGCAGCCGGTCGCCCCGGCGTACGGCTACGCGCCGGCCGTGCCGCAGGTCATGCCGGGCCTGGTGATGACCACCCGGGTGCTGCTGTTCATCATCGGCGGTGTGCAGGTGATCCTTGCGGCGTTCTGCCTGATCGCGGCCGCGGTCGCCAACGACGCCGTCAACAAGACCTCGACGAGCAGCGACGACTTCATCTCCTCGATCGGCCACGCCGCGATGGGCATCCTGCTGGTCATCGGCGTCGTGTGGGCGCTGGCCGCCACGCTGTCCATCACGCTGGGCGCGAAGTTCGGCAAGGGCGGCAACGGTGTCCGGATCACCACCATCGTCTACGCCTCGATCGCCTCGCTGTTCGGCCTGCTCGACCTGATCGGCGGGATCAACACCAAGATCACGGTGAACGTCATCGTCGGGCTGATCTGGATCGCGATCTGCGTCATCTGGATCACCGCCATGTGCGTCCGGGACGGCGTCAACTGGTTCAACCGGCCCCGGTACTGACCGGACGACACGGACACGGCGAAGCGGGGCCGGGGCCCCCCGGGGGGGGGGCGGGGCCCGGGGGGGCCCGCCCGGGCGGGTATTGGGGGGGCCCCGGGGGGATAAAGAAACCCCGCCCCCCCCCCCCCCCCCCGCAGAAAAGC
>NZ_JBHWDU010000059.1:0-54156 GCF_042734825.1 Kitasatospora sp. NPDC059648
CGCCCCCTCAGGGCGTCGGCCGGGGGCGCTCTGCCCGACGCGACGGGCTCGACCCCTCCCGGCTCCCCACCGGCCTGCGGGCCGACAGCGCACTTCCCGGAGCACTCGACGTCCGCCTCGACAGTCGTGCCACCCAGGGCCGGCTCCGGACCAGGCTCCGCGGCGCCCGCCAGTTCCTCGCCGCGGGGACGTGAGCCCCTCTTCCAAAGCGATGCGATCACCCACGCTCAGACTCCGGTGAGACTGCGCAGACCGCGATGGGACGGGACAGTTCCGGAGCTGTGGGCCGTCCCTACCGCGTAACCCCGGTTCCGCGAGAGCCAACTCGGCTGAGAACAGCACCGACGCCGTTCCCACACCACCTGGCAGCTCTGCAGGTCGGAGAGCCATCCGCTGCCAACTCGGATGAGACGGGACAGTGAGCCTTTGCCTTGCGCAGGCAGTTCGGTGTCGCTTCGCAGGCGGCCTTCTCGTCGCTCCTGCCACCGTCGGCCGAATGTTCGGCTAGGACCGTAGGTTCCGGCTCTGGGTACGCGGCGTGCCGCATGTCTTCAGTGCACCAGGAGATCGACGGCGACCTTCAGGCGTTCGAGGTAGAACTCCCGCGACTCGGCCTGGTGCTTGAGGCCGATCGATGTGCTGATCATCGTCTGCGCTACGAGGGCGGCCCGTTTCTGGCCTGAGTCGACGGCGATCGCCTCCGTGATCAGCTCCTCGAAACGCCGTGGAGCGGTCTGTGCGATCTCTCCGAGGAGGTCGGGGTTGTCCTCGACAACCACGGCGACATCGCGGGCCATCGGGCCGACGTAGCGGCCCGCCCATCGGTCGAAGGCTTCGAGGAGACGTTGCGGAAGCGGGCGGTCGACATCGCTCAGGACGTGTTCGACCGCCGCGATGTCGCGTTCCAATGCTTGGGTGACCGCTGCACGGAACAGGGCTTCTTTCGAGGAGAAGAGGAAGTAGAGCCCTGGGCGTGAGATGTGTGCTGCCCGCGCCACTTCCTCCATCGAGGTCTTCCGGTAGCCGAATCGAGCGAACGTGGCCAGGGCGGAGTCCAAAACCGTGGTCCGACGGTCGGCCTCGGTGGGCGGCGATGCCAGGGGGTCGGCCTCGGGGCTGCTCATGGGGCGATCGTAGAGGGCAGGAGTCTTGCTATACAACTTCAGTCAAGTGTGTATAGCCTCGGCGCCATGGCAGCTCGCGAACCTCTCTCCACGTCCTTCACCGCCGCCACCACGGCCGCCGAGGTGGTGCGGGACGTTGACCTCACCGGTGTCCGGGCGATCGTGACGGGAGCTTCCTCTGGAATCGGGATCGAGACGGCTCGCGCGTTGACCGAGGCCGGGGCACGGGTGACACTCGCCGTGCGGAACACGGCCGCGGGTGACGCCGTCGCCGCAACGATCGAGAGCTCGACCGGACGGATCCGTCCACGGGTTGTCCGGCTGGACCTCGCCGACAGGGCCACCGTCGCGTCCTTCGTCGAGGCGTGGAGCGGCCCGCTTCATCTGCTGATCAACAACGCGGGCGTGGTGACGGGCGGCCTCGAACGAACCCGCGAAGGTTGGGAGTTGCAGTTCGCGACAAACCACCTGGGTCATCTCGCCCTCGCCATGGGCCTGCACGACGCCTTGGCCCTCGGAGCGTCCGAGCGTGACGGGGCACGGATCATCTCGGTCAGTTCGACGGCGCACATGCGTTCCGGCATCGACTTCGACGACCTCCACTTCGAGCGGCGCCGCTACGATCCGCAGATCGCCTACGCCCAGTCGAAGACGGCGAACTCCCTGTTCGCCGTCGAGGCGACCCGCCTGTGGGCGTCTGATGGCATCGTCGCCAATGCGGTGAATCCCGGTGGTGTCGCGACGGGTCTGCAGCGGAACTTCACCGCGCAGCAGAAGCGTTCACTCGATGCGGCCGAGGCCGCCGGAGTCTTCACGTACAAGACGCTCCAGCAGGGAGCCGCCACCACGATGGTCGCGGCCGTCGCCCCGCAGTTCGCCCACTCCGGAGGCCGCTACCTCGATGATTCGCAGGAGGCCTACACCGTGCCGAACGACGCCGACCTCGCGCAACATCCGCACGGCGTCAAGGAGTGGGCACTCGATCCCGCTCTCGCCAAGCGCCTCTGGGCGGTCTCGACCGACCTGCTCAGCACCTGATCTCCCGACGCCACGGCACCGCGCGCCCGCCTTCCGGACGGCGACAAACCGGAAGAAGCGCCATGATCCCTGAGCTCGGCATCCCCGATCCGTCTCACCAAATCCGGCAATCCGCAGCTCGGCCCAGTCGCGTCCGCCGTGATCAGTGAGACCGGACACCGAACCGGCCGCCGGTGCCGGCCAGGGCGCCGCAGCGGGCGATGAGACCGGCGCGGTCGCCAGTGCACCCGCCGGCCGCGCCATCATTTCCCCGCGCGTCGAATCAAGCGGCGCCGGCCCGGCGGCTGCCCGCTCCGCCGTTTCCCCGCGCGTCGAAACGGACCCGGCTGCGCCGGCCGCGCCCGTCGCGCAGCGGCCGCAACTGGTCGACACCCTGCTGCAGGATCTGCTCCTGGCTCTGGCGCCTGAGCGCACCTCCTCCTCGCCGCTCGCCCGCGGCCTGGGGCCCCGACGTCCACGTGGAGTATCGACGGGAGCGACCTGGTGGTGGAGGGCTGGAGCAGCACTCCGGACCTGTTCGCCGTCCGTGACCCGAACCGGCGGCTGCTGGGCTGGGTCGAGGCGCTCGGCGACGGCTGGGGCACCTACAGCCAGGGCCGCCTGATCATCGACGCCGCCGACGGCGATCCCTGGCTCTCCACGGACGCCCCCACGCCGTCGCCCTGCCAGAGGTAGCCGGCGTGGTTGAGCCGGTCGTTCTTCACCCACCGACGGGTGATGCCGGACTTCTTGGCCGGCGGTGCTCTGGACGGGGCCGTACGATCCCGGTCCGAAAGGTCCACCTCAAGGAGTTCCTCCGCAAGCGCTCCGGAGGCCACACCCCGCCAGTCGACCTGATCACCCTGATGATGGAGCTGCCCCACTGCGCAACCCCTCCAGCGCCGCGGCTCTCCCCGCCGCTCGGCAACCAACCGAGACGCTCTTTCCCATGGAACAGGGCTGACCGGGAGCCACACGCCTCTTGCCCCGGCAGTCGGCCACCAGCCAGCGTGGAACCAGGAGCGCCACCGGCCGAGGGAAGGTGATCGGCATGATGTGGTACGGCGGCTGGGGCTGGGGCTGGGGCGGCTGGCTCGTGATGGCTGTCTTCATGGTGCTGTTCTGGGCACTGGTGATCGCCGGGATCGTCGCGCTCGTCCACTACCTCACGGGCGCCCGCCGCGGCCCCCAGTCGGGCCCGCCCCCCTCCGGAGAGCCAGGCCCGGGAAGCAGACGGGCTGAGGACCTGCTCGCCGAGCGGTTCGCCCGCGGGGAGATCGACGAGGACGAGTACCGACGGCGGATGGCGGCGCTGCGGGAGCACCGGTGAGCATCCAGGCGGGAGGCCGGCGCGGAATGTGGCTGGTCATCGCCGCAGCGGTCGCCGCGCTGGTACTGGGCATCGCCACCACAGCACTCATCGCCGCCACCAGCGGCCACCACGGTCCAGGACCCGCGCCGTGGCCGGCGCCCGCCGCCCAGTGCAACGCTCCCGCGCTGCCGGGCCGCGTGGTCGAGGTGACCGCGGGGGACAGGGGGCCGGGCATGATGAGCGGCGGCCCGGGCAGGCACATGGCCATGATGCGCCTGCAGGCAAGTGCGAACTCGGTCCCGGCGGGCGAGGTGTCACTGCTGGTGCTCAACGCGGGCGCACTCACCCACGAGGTGATCGTCCTACCCCTCCCCGCGGGCCAAGCCGCCGGTGAGCGCCCCGTCGGCCCCGACGGGCGGATCGACGAGACGGGCAGCCTCGCCGAGGCATCGCAGACCTGTGGCCCGGGCGCCGGAGAAGGGATCCGCCCCGGCGCGACGGCCTGGACCACGACGACCCTGCAACCCGGCCGCTACGAGCTGATCTGCAATCTCCCCGGCCACTACACCGCCGGCATGTACACCGAGCTCGACGTCACTAGCCCGTAGGAGAGGCGAGGCGGCGCCGGAACGGCCGTGGGCGGCGTGCGCGGACCGTGGCGGATGGTTTCTCCACGGCCGTCCACGCGTCATCGACATCGCGACCGCATCCGGCCGCACCGTCGCCGACGTCCTCACTCTTGCCGCCTCCGTCGACCAGTTCTCACCCCCCGTAGTTCTTCCTCGCGCGCTGACCGAACGGAGAAGTCGGTGGTGTTCGGGTCGACCACCACCGACTTGTCCGGCACTGTCCGGTGTGCTCCCGGAGGGGTGTCACTCATCCGGGACGGGGTGCTCATCACTGTCAGCCGAGGCCCTTGCGGGCGGTCGGGAATGACTGGGCGTGGTCGGCTTCGTCGGTGGCGTTGTGCTGGAAGAGGGTGGCCGCGGCGGTGTCGCCGGCCGCCTTGGCCTGGCGGGCGAAGGTCGGGTACATGCCGGTGCGGAGCGCGGCGAGTGCGGCCTTGTACGCGGCCTGGTGGGTTGCCTCGTCCTTGGCGATCTCGGTGAAGAGGTCGGCGGCGGCGGTGTCGCCGGCTGCCTTGGCCTGGCGGGCGAAGGTCGGGTACATGGTGGTGGACTCGTACCCCTCGCCGGGGATGGCGTTGGTGAGGTTGGCCTCGTTGCCGCCCACGAGGCCGCTCAGCGCGGCTTCCTGGGCGAAGTGCTCGCCCAGCTCCACGGCGGCCGCCTTCCGGAAGAGGTCGGCCACGGCCGGCCGGCCGCCGGTCGGCCTGTTCCACGCGGCCGGCACCGGCACCGACACCCGCCTGCCGCCGCAACTGTGGCTCTACGCCGTCTGCCTGGCCGCGGTGGCCGCCGCCGCAGGCTGGCGGCTCTACCGGGCTGGGCCCGGCCACATCGCGGCGCGTCTGAGTGCCGGTCTCCTGGTCGTGGCCGTACCGCTGCCGGCCACCGCGTTCCTGGCCACCGGACCGCTGCAACCCGGCTGGTCCCACCGCGCCGCGGCCCTCTCCGTCACCGTCCTCGGAGGCATCCGATGAACCCCGCACCGGCCCGCGCGCTCACCGAGCCGAGCACCATTCTGCGGCTGCTGGACAGCTGGTCCGCCACTGGCAGGCCACTTGGTCTCATCGAGTACCTTCGATACCACGGCCCCGTACCCCGGCCGGTCCGAGCGCTGATCGAATTCGTCGAGGAGGCCGGGCTGACCGGGCGAGGCGGGGCCGGGTTCCCCACCGGACGCAAGCCCCGCGCTGTCGCCGAGGGGCGCTGCCGGGCCGTGGTCGTCGCCAACGCCATGGAGAGCGAGCCACTCAGCCGAAAAGACCAGACGCTGCTGGCCACCGTCCCCCACCTCGTCCTGGACGGCGCGGTCCTGGCCGCCCAGGCCGTCGGCGCCGACCGCATCCACCTGTGCCTGCCGCGCACCCGCGCCACCCAACTGCACACCCTGGCCGCCGCAGTCGACGAACGCCGAAGCGCCGGACTCGATCCGCTCCCCATCCAGGTGGAGGCGCTCCCGCACGGCTACGTCACCAGCGAATCCACCGCCCCGGTCCACTGGCTGGGCGGCGGCACCGCCCGCCCTACCAGCTCCCCGCCCCGCACCCACCAGAAGGGCGTCAGGGGACGGCCCACCCTCGTCCAAAACGTCGAAACCCTCGCCCACGTCGCCCTGATCGCCCGCCACGGCGCCGACTGGTTCCGGCAGGCCGGCACCGCCGCTTCACCCGGCACCACCCTGGTCACCGTAGCGGGAGCCGTCCACCGCCCTGGTGTCCTCGAAACCGAACCCGGCACCCCCGTCGGAACACTCCTCCGGCAAGCCGGCGGCCCGGACCAGCCGCTCCAAGCCATCCTGCTCGGCGGCTTCGCCGGCACCTGGCTCAGTGCCCCGCAGGCCCTCGGCCTTCCGTTCAGCCAGGAGGGTCTCGCCCCACAGTCCACACCCGGAGCCGGCGTCATCGCCGCCCTGCCGCAGGACGTCTGCCCGCTCGCCGAGACCGTCCGCATCCTCGCCTACCTCGCCGCTCACCCCCGACCTCCTCGACCGCCTCCAGCACCGGATCGGCCTGCTGCCCGGACGCGGCGCCTGCCGCCACCCCGACGGCGCCGCCCGCCTCGCCGCCAGCGCCCTCACCACCTTCCCCACCGACGTCGACCACCACCTGCGCCACGGCCACTGCCGACGCCCCACCACCCTGCCCGTCCCATCCGCCACCCGAACGGAGCACTGGACATGACCGCCGCCGACCGCGAGACCCTGCGCATCGACCGGATCGCCTGCACCGGCCACGGCCAGTGCGCGGAACTGCTCCCCGAACTCCTCACCCTCGACGAATGGGGCTACCCCGTCCAGCACGACGGCACCATCCCGCCCGACCTGCACGCTCCCGCCCACCGCGCCGTCCGGGGCTGCCCACGACTCGCCGTGCGCACGGTCCGAGTGGTGACCCTCGCCGTGCCCTGACGGCCGCCCCGAAACGACAGCCGGCCGACTCCCCACCAAACTGATCTTGAAGACCGGACAGGAGCACCCGACCCGATGACCTTCTTCGACAGGCTCAACCCCCACCAGGAAAGCCACGCCGCCGGCCGCGCCGGCTGGCTGCGCGCCGCCGTCCTGGGAGCCAACGACGGCCTCGTCTCCGTCGCCAGCCTGATGGTGGGCCTGGCCGCCAGCGGCGCGAGCACCTCCACCGTCGTCACCGGCGGCCTCGCCGGCCTCTCCGCGGGCGCGATGGCGATGGCCGCGGGCGAGTACGTCTCCGTCAGCTCCCAGGTCGACGTCGAAACTGCGGACCGCGCCAAGGAGGCCCGCGAGCTCGCCGAGGCACCGGAGGCCGAACTCGCCGAACTCACCGCCATCTACGAGGGCCGGGGCGTCCCGCCCGACCTCGCCCGGCAGGTCGCCGAGGCCCTGCACGAGGCCGACCCGCTCCAGGCCCACCTGCGCGACGAACTCGGCCACAGCGAGCACACCGCCGCCAACCCCCTCCAGGCCGCGCTCGCCTCCGCCGCCAGCTTCCTCGGTGGCGGCCTCGTGCCCTTTCTCGGTCTGTTCGCCGGATCCACCACCGCGCGGCTGTGGCTGATCGTGGCTGTCACGCTCTGCGGTCTCGCCCTGGCCGGCGTCCTCGCCGCGCGGGCCGCCGGCACGAGGGTTCTCCGGCCCGCGGTGCGGGTGGTGGTCGGCGGCGGGCTCGCGATGGCCATCACCGCGGCCGTCGGCCAGATCGCCCACGTCTCCGGCGTCTGATCCGCGACCGGTCCGATCGACCGGGAGTCCCTTCTCGGATGCCCTCGGCGAAGAGATCGTGATGGTCAGTCCGCCCTCGGGCCAGGCGCTGGCGGTCAAGTGGCCGTGGGTGACGGCGCGGACGATGGACAGGCCGAGGCCCGCGCCCTCGGTGGTGCTCAAGCGGGTGTGGTCGCCGGGGTGGAAAGGTCGAGAAGCCGGTCAATGGTGGCGGGATCCGGGTGTGCTGCCGTGTGTCGGTGGTTCAGCCGCTGTGGCTTGATGGGCGCACCATCAGCCCGCCCGCCGGTTGTTCGTATTGCGCGCTGTGGGAAACGCTTCCCGCGCCCCCCAAAGGGACGATCCCCCTTAGGCAACGCCGAGTACACACTGCACATGAAAGATTGCTGACAGTGCCGCCACGCTGTCCAGGCGGCTTCCACTGTCCCCGACCATCTACATAGCAGGAGGCCTTCCCGTGCATATCCACCGCGCCCTGGGTGCCGTCAGCACAGCCGCCGGGTCGTCCGTCGCCGCAGCCGGCCCCGAACACGCCGGAACGCAGGGCACCCCCACGACTCCCGCCCCGGCTGCGGCCGGGCGTCCACGACACGGCATCATCGTGACGCGCCTGGCCGTCCTGCTCGGCCTGATGACCGCGCTGCTCGGCACGTCGGTCGCGCCCGCGAGCGCCGCGCCGGGCGACCTGGCCAGCCCGATCACCATCGTCAACTCCGCCACTAGCGGCCACCTTCTCCCCTGGGGATTCGGCGACGACCACGACGACAACATCTGGATGGTCGCCGCGAACAGCGCCACCCGCGGCGACCAGTGGACGCTCGAGGAGCTGCAGGGCGGCTACTACCTCATCCGTAACAACGCCACCGGCAAGTGCCTCAAGCCCGCCCCCTTCACCTACTTCGGCAAGACGTACGTGACCCAGGCCAGCTGCAACGACAGCTTCGAGTTCCAGTGGGGGCTGGCACACTCGGCGTTCACCGACCTGTACAAGATCGTCAACCGCTCCACGCGACAGGCCATGACGCCGTACCAGAACCTGCCCGACCAGGTCGTGGTGCTGGACAGCAACAGCAACGACGCCAAGAACTGGTGGTCCCTTACCAGCATCTGATCAGCGACACCGAGCAGGACCCGGGGGCAGCAGCCAGGACCAGGCCTGGCTACTGCCCCACTCAATCTGTGCCACCCACGCCACCCCCGATGCCAAGAGCTCCCCGACCTCGCACGGCGCCGCCCCGCACAACCTTCCCGAGGCCCGGCCGTTCACGTCGCGCGGAGCCCTGCCGCGGCTACCCGGCGCTGCCCGCGGGTCTGTAAAAGAACGGTGTAACTCCCGATCAAGGAAGTAGCACCTGATGACAGACGTGACCGTCTCCGCAGAGGCCGTGGAAGCCGTGCGGCCGGTGGAGTTGCAGCCGGACATCCTGGACGAGCAGTGCTCGCGGTCGTAGCGGCGCGCGGTAACGTCCTTCCACGGCAATGACCTGAGCTGGAGATGCAATTCGGGCTGGTTGGCCTTGACCACGAGCAGGTAGTGCGCCTTCTTCTCCTCCACCAGGAAGCGCACACGGCCGCGCTGGGCGTGCAGGGCGTCGGCCGTGACCGTGACCCCGCTCAGGTTGTAGGGCTCCAGCAGCGCGGCGAAGCAGGTGATCTCGTTGGTCTTGTCGGGCACCCGCAGCTGGGTGACGGCTCGGCCGTCGCCGGTCATCGCGGCCAACAGGTGAGCGGCGGGCGAGGTGCCGTGCCGGGAGCCCCGAGAGGCTTTCCCGTCCACCGCGATCGAGTCCGAGCCGACCGGATCGGCACCGGTCAGGCCGGCGAGGCCGCCAGGGCAGACCACGCCGATGACCCGCCGGATCGTGGCGGCGCTGGGTGCGACGCGAACGCCCAGCGCGCCTTCGACCTTGGAGCCCAGCTGATCGCGCGCCGGCGACCACCGCTGAGGCGGCGATCAGCAGCACTGCCACGAACGGGTGACGTACCCCTCGGCGCCGACGCGGATCGGGAAGCAACCGCAGCCGCTCCACCAGCGACAACCCTGCCACGCCATCCACAGGAGGCGACTTGATCAGGCAGACGGTGGCAGACTGGCGGCACATCGAAGCTCCAGCGGTACGAGGCGACTTGGGAAGGCCACCCCGTTCAACCGGAGCTTCGTTGCGTTCGTGACGGCCGAGCCCAGACGCCCTGCATCGCCGTCACCAGGGACTCACCTCATCGGGGACTTTGCAACGGCCCTGATCTCGCGGTCCCCACACATGACACTGTGTGCGCCTGGTGCTGCAGGAAGTCTGTTCGGTCAACTCTCTATCGCATGGAGCCAGGAGGACCATTTACAAGAGAGCACTGGTGAGAGAAGAGTGGGACGTGGACCTGGGGCCGTCCTCCCGTTGGGATGACCCCCGAATCGTAGCTCTTTCAACAGGTTAGCTCTAAGGGCAAAGCGAATCGCATTCAGCGCAACCAACCCGCGCCCAGGGAGTCAGCATGACAACCATGGTCCGGAGGCGAATCCCCCGGTTTATCTGCGCTTCCTGTATCGGCAGCGCACTCCTCGTATCCGCAGGCGCTACCATAGCCATAGCAGCTTCACAGCCGCCCGCGAACGCCTACGTTCAGACGGCACCTCGCAA
This sequence comes from Kitasatospora sp. NPDC059648, assembly GCF_042734825.1. Lineage (NCBI taxonomy): Bacteria > Bacillati > Actinomycetota > Actinomycetes > Kitasatosporales > Streptomycetaceae > Kitasatospora > Kitasatospora sp. NPDC059648. Next base: position 9,912 of record NZ_JBHWDU010000059.1, read on the forward strand.
CGGAAGCGGTGGCGGGAATCTCGACAACAGCAACTCGGGCACGTCGACTGGCAAAGCCGAGTTCCATATACTCGGCGGCGATCAAGGTGACCGGCCTGGCACCAATGCTGGCAGGCAGGGCGAAATGCCCCAGGCAATCAGTCAGATTATGGCTATGACGTCAGCATATGACCAGGTGTGCCACCATTTCCAGTGCAAGGGCTGGAGCGGCTAGTCTGCAAGCAAACCATAAACGCCGCCAATCGTGCCGCCATCATTGGCTCGGCCGTTCGAGCTGCGCACCTTACGAAGGTTGTTGGTGACGACCTCGGTGCACTGGATACCGCTCTCCAGCATGCCAATGGAAAAAAGGGGTGGCCCCGCAGTCCTCAACGCAAAGAGTCAGGCGCTCAATGATATCGAACAGTGGAGGCGACCGCTTGTTTTGGCAGCCCCTTGCCCAGAATTTGCCTTCCCGCCGTTGGCTAATACTCCAGTGAGAGTTCTCCGTGTGCCCTGGTCGGCGGTCTGGGAGTTCGACGGTGACGAACCCATCCGCCAGCTGTGGATACTGGCCCGCCGCAGCATCGCCCGCAGGCGTCGGCCAGGGTGGTGACGACCTCGCCGAAGTGCTGCTCGCCGACCTGGTCGGCGACGACGAGTCGCTCAAGTGGCAGGCCGAGCGCTGCTGCGGCGGCGAGCCCGAGGTCGGGCACCGTCCTCATGGTCCGACCACCCGAGCGCCTCGCACCCCGCACCACCGCCCGCATCGACGCCCACCTACGCCGCACCGGCGCCGTCATGCTCTGCCACGGCCGCCCCTGGCCCGGCTCCGCGCTGCGCCTGGACGTCGCCGGCCGGCGGTGGTCCGGGCTCGGGGATGGGTGGGGGCAGCTCGACGGCCGGCAGGTGGAGGTGCGGGCCTTCGGCCGGGGGTCGGCGGCGCGCCCGCGCACCGCCCGGCTGTGGCTGCCGGACGCGAGCGGCGGCGTCAGCTCCGTCGGGTCCGGCGCCGCGGTTATCGGCACGCAGACGCCGACGGCCGTCGCCGCGCTGGCGTAGCCGCAGGTGGTGTCGGTGGCGGCTGGGATTCTGGGCGCCATGGACGACGAGGCGCTGATGCGAGGCCGGGTCTACGGAGCCGACCACGACGACCCCGACCCCGGACCCCGGCCGGGGCACGAGTACCGCGAGCTCGTCGGCGGGCCGCTCGACGGTCTCCTCCTGGACGTCACCGGCTGGGATGCCGAGCAACTCGACGGCGGCGCCGCGCTGGCCACCGAGATCGGCCGGTACGGCGCCGACGGCCGCGCCCACTACGAACCCCGGCCTGCGGACCCCTCCCGCTGGACTGGGCCGGCGACACGCCCTGACGTGCCGGGCTCGGCGGGCGCCCAGACAGGGGGGATGGCCTTTAGGTAGGCCGCAGAGGCAGCCACGTCGTCCAGGTGCTGAAGCTGGGTTCGGGCCTCCTCCCGATCCCCGGCCGGTAGCCCGGCCCAGAACGGGTGCGCGTAGACAGCCAGAGCGGCAACACGCTCGGCTTCCTCCAACCGCCTGGACTCGGCGCGCGCTCCTCGCTCACGCCCTCACCTACCCCGGCGGCAAGATCCGCCCACCGGGGGAGAGCTGCGAGGAAAGCGGAGCGCTCACTTCGCACGGCCACCAGCGCCTGCTGCGCTGCGCGGAGGTCCCGCTGGTCCTCCTCCAGGCCGGCCCAGCCGGCCTGCTGCGCCGGTATCCACCGGCCGAGCCGCTGGCCCTGGTGCACGGTGCCCTCGGGCGGCCGCGTCCAGTCAGCCAGGGCGTCGGAGTCCAGCCACCACAGCAGGGCCCTGTCTGGTTGCGGTGGGTGGGATGTACGCCAGAGCCCCCGTTGACCGTCTGACCGTCAACACCGCCACCTGCTCCGCAGCCACCCCGATCCCACCCGCCCGGAACAGACCCCGCAGCCACGCCCCGCATGACGGTGTCTATGCTCGTCGACCGTGCTCAATACGTCACGTGGAGCAAGGAAGCCTCATGGGGGAGGGCGAACAGGTGGGCGACAAGCCGGGCGGGTACACCGTCCAGCCGGACGCGTTGGACGGTGTGGCGGGGGCACCCGGAAAGGTGGCGGCCGACCTCGCGTCGGCCAATCAGTCCTCCACCGCGCAGAAGCCCTACGTCTCGACCGACTCCGGGGAGTTCGGGACGGATCTGGCGGGGTCCGGGTTCGACAGCAACTGGTCGCAGGAACTGCACGTCACCCAGCGGGCCGTGGACGAGCTGGTGCAGAAGGTGTCGGCCACCAACGCCAACTACCGTGCCGCCGAGGCCGAGGCCGGCGCGTCGATGACCCCCGGCGGGGAGCGATGAGCAAGGTCGCGGACCTCCAGAAGGCCCAGAAGGCCATGACGTCCATCGGCTCGGTCTTCATCGGCGCCGCGCTGTTCGACGCGATCGGCAAGGCCCTGGCCGTGGGCGCGCCGGTGGGCAATCCGGGCACGATCCGCGAACGGGCCAAGGCATACACGGAGACTGCCAAGGCCTACGGCAAGGCGTCCACCGATCTCGCCACCGCCGCCACCAACCAGCTGCCGGCCGCCTGGACCGGCTCGGTCGCCGAGCACGCCGGTCAGGCCGTGCAGGCGCTGGCGAACGAGCTGACCGTCTCCCAGGAGGCCCTGCAACAGGCCGCCAGCGTGCTGGGCACGTGGGCGGACGACCTGGAGTGGGCCCAGAACACGGACAAGCAGGGAGTGACGTCCCTGCGGAACGCGGAGAAGTCGATCGCTGGCGACGTCTTCGACAACGACCGGGCCATCGCCGCACTTGGGCCCGCCCAGACCGGCCTGGCGACCCGGCTGGCGGCCGCCCAGCGGGCGGAGAGCAGCGGCACCCACACCGCGAGCGTGATCAGCCAGCTCGCGGCCAAGGCGCGTGCGGAGCGCGCCGGGCAGGGCCCGATCGATCCGCTCGCCGCCTTGGTCCTGGCGAACGAGAAGGGCCCTGGCGGCACGGCCGACGGCGACTACATCCTGACACCCGGCCAGCTCGACCGTGCTGGTCAGTTCCTGAACGTGATGAACGGGACCGACCAGGCCGCGTTCCGGAGCCTGCTGTCCGGCGCCAAGTCCCCGGAGGAGGCCGCCTACCTCTGGAAGGCGCTGGCCGCCGGCCACTCGATGACCGACGTCCAGCGGTTCGCCACGCTGATCCACCCCCACGGGGATGACCCCGCCTGGCTCGCCCAGCACCTGGTCCCGGCCCTCGGCAAGGACGGCGACCTGAAGGAGTCCACCACGGAGGCCGTGAGCCTCAACTACCAAGGCACCGAGTACGACAGCAACGGCAGGCCTGTCGGCAGCGGCAGCATGAACTACAACCAGGGTGGGGTCAACGACTGCGCCGCCGCCTCCACCGTGGTCGCCCACCTCAAGCTGGACCCGGTGACGATGCTCCAACTCACCACCGGCAACACACCCGACGTGCCGGGAGCCGACTCGCCGGGCAACTTCGGGCAGCGGCTCCAGGAGCTCTACATCGATCGGTACAACCAGGCCCTGGTGACCGACGGCAGCCTGCCCTACCCGCTGGGGACCAGCGGCATCTATCCGAAGGGCAGCACGTTCCTGTCCAACCAGGACCTCGGAAAGGCCACGGGCACGACGTACGAATTCGTCAGCCTCAACACCGAGGATGACCGGCGAGCGGCCGTCGCCCGGATCGAGAAGGCCGTGGACGAGGGCAAGCCGGTGCCGTTCAGCGTCTACGGCAACGGCGGCAAGGACGGCCACCAGATGGTGATCATGGCCCGTGACGGCGACCGGCTCCAGGTCTACAACCCTTGGGGCCGCTCCGAGTGGGTGACGGAGGACCAGTTCATCCACGATCGCATGAACGCCGGACACATCACCGACAGTAGCGACATGAACACGGCAAATGGCGCGGAGCTGCCGAAATGACGACCATCCTTCCGGATGCCGAACTGATGACCGGCTACGAGGTCGAGGCCGCCATCACCCGCGGGCTGCTGATCGACGGCGTCCCGCGCCGGGTGCTCTTCAGCGAGGCCGTGATCGCCGCCTCCTACCAGGCCGAGGCCCTGAGCATCGGCCCCTACCCGCTGAGCCTTCTCGCCCGCTACCTCCGGGCCGGCGGTTTCACCGCCGCGCTCGACCTACCCGAACCGGTGATCGGCCCCGATGCCGCCGAGCTGGTCCGCGGCTGGCTGCGCGCGGCAGCGGCCACCGGGGCGAACCTCCAGCGCGAGGTCCTGTTCGCCCGCTGGCTGGCCTCCGTCGCGCTGCTCATCACCATGCGCCGCCGGGTCCGGGAGGAGGGGAACTGATGCGTCGCGTCATCGCAGGCACGGCGGCCCTCCTGGCTGCCGTGCCCCTGCTCACCTCCTGCTCCTCCGAAGGGCCGTCCACCTGGGCGTCGATGGTCGACTCGGCCAACAACCGGCCGAAGACGGAGATCGCCCTTCCCACAGACGCGGAGGCCTGGAACGCCACCTCCTCGTACCCGGCCTCCACCGTGACCCTGGCCGTCGGAGAGCGGCTCGGTGTCAGCGGGACCGAAGGCGCCAAGCAGTGGGCCTGGGAGCTCAGCTCGACTGGCGACGGCACCGTGCTGCGGCCCGGTCCGGACGTCGTCACCGCCCCCTGTCCGGCGAACCCGCCCGCGGTCGGCTGCGCTTCAGGCGTCGACCACACCTTCACCGCCCTCACCGCCGGTACCACCACGCTGACCTGGGAGTTCCGCAACCACGGTAGCTGCGATCCCGAAGTGATGGGGGACCACCCGGCCTTCGGATGCGGCAGGATCTCCAAGAGCATCCAGGTCACCGTCCGGTGACCCGCCCCGGCCGGGCCGTCAGCCGACGCGTTCGGCTCCGGCCATCACCCGCCTTGCCGAGGCGAACCACCTGAAGCCCACCTACCTTCGCGCCCATCTCTGCAGCCCTGCCGGCCCGCGCGTGGTGACCCTGGCCGGGGAAGGGGACGAGGCGCTGGTGCACGGGTTCGGCGCCGAGTGGTTCGTGCCGCGCGACATGCCCGATGTGGTGGCCGCCGTAGGGGAGCCGGCGCCGACTTCGGCAAGACCATCGCGGTGGACGCGGCGGTGCTCGGCGTGCGGACGCTGGGCGCGGGCGCGGGGCGTCTATTGCGGTGGCGGGCGGCAGCGAGCCGGTGCGCCTCTTCCCCGCCATGACCCTCAACTTCCCCTCTGGTCACGACTCCACGCTACGAGGGGAATGTCACCTATGTCACCTCAGTGCCGTCTGCAGTATGAACCAGAGCGGGTAGAGCGACGGTGATGGCGGGGTGCTCGTAGGAACCGGCGGTGAGGGCGGCGCGAAGGGCGTCGAGTGCGGTGGGCTCGGGCATGGTGGGTGTTCCTTTCCTGGGGTGGTTCAGCGGTCCTGCTGTGAGGTGGGTCAGCGGACAATGATTTCTAAGGCCATCATCGTGGACGCGAACGGCAGGTTCCGCCTGCGCGAGCCCCGGCTCGGAGCGGCGTGGGCCTTCGCTACGCCGCCGCTGCCTCAGCCGGCTCGTCGTCGATGTGCTTGAGCCGGCTGCAGGCAGCGACCCGGTCCTCGCCGGACAGCTGGGCCCAGTACCCGTCGGCCCACACCACGTGGCAGGCCCGCCGCTCGGCCTCCCTGCTGGGGCACCACTGCGCGGCGCGGCGGCAAGACGGTGTGGGCCGAGCTGCTCACCGCGCGTCTGCGGTGGTGCTGAACGGGACGGTGATCGGCTGTTTGGATGGGGCGAGGCCGGACGAGCGCGCCATCGCCGTCACGGGGCCCTGGGATGAGGCTTGCGGCGCTCGGTTGAGGGGAGGCCCACCTCATCCGCCACTGGGCGCTTGCCGGTTGGCGTAGTAGTAGAGGGCGAGGTCGTCCGGGTGGTGGACGCGTTCCTCGGTGCCGCCGATCTCCTTGAGGATGAGGTGGGTCTTGTCGAGCGGGTGCTGGGTGATGAGCCAGGGGTTGTTGTCGCTCTCCTGCCAGACCCGGGCCCACACCTTGTCTCCCACGCGGACTTCGCCGCCGTCCTTCGTGCGGAATTTCGATGCCATGGACCGTACGTACCCTCATTCCACGCACCCGGACCGCCGGGCCTGCCGGCATGCATGGCTGCGGGCGTGAATTCGGCAGCGGTGGCCGGACCGATGGTTCGTCCGACCGCCCGGGCCGACTCGGCGCACTGGTGTTTCTGCCCCCTCTTGGCGGCGTCCTCGGCATCTCACGATGTGCGGGGCCGGGCTCCCGCCGGCGCTTCGTTGGAGGACCGGCCCACCGCGCCCGGGACGGAGGCGAGGCCCGTTGGACCTGTTGGATCCAACGGGCCTCGCCGTGCTCTCAAACGGGGAATGATCTTGAAGCTCTGAGCGTCGATCCCGTAGCTCTACCACGAGGGCCCGGCTCTGTCCCAGGTTCCCGTATTCCGATCCTCTCCCTACTCCGGCCCCCGAATAATCCCGCGTGTACGGGTCGGAGCGGACGTCCAAGAGCCGGCGGAGCTTGGTTCGCCAGCGAACGTGGTCGGGATCAAGCAGCCGCCAACAACCAGTTGAGGGGAAGGCGTGGACGATCGCCAGTCCGATGACGGGTCCGGGCAGCAGACGCCACCGAATGGGCCGCCGCCGACGATCCCGCCGCCGCCCGCCCGTCCGCCCGCCGCACCCGTACGGCCCTCTGCTTGGCGGAGGGCCACGGGCAAGCAGAAGACCTTGTTGTCGGTGGCCGCCGCGGGCGTCGCCCTGGCGGTCATCCTGACCGTCATCTCCTCGTCCGGCAGTCCGGACCATTCCGCCAGGGGTTCCGGTGGGCCGGTCGCAGATTCGCCGGCCGTTGCCGCGGCCCACGGCACCGCGGCCGCCACCGCCCTGGACGGGCTGCCCGGCATCCACCTGTCCGCGGCCTACGCCCCGTCCGGTGGTAAGCCCGTCACCCAGGCCGAGCTGACCGTCACTGACGACGGGAAAGCGTCAGGCACCTTCGAGGAGCCGGTGACCGGCAAGGCCACCATGGCGTGGTCCGGTGAGCAGCTCTACCTCAAGGGCGACAAGGAGTTCTGGGCACAGCAGGGTCCGCAAAACGGACATGATTTGACGAGTAGTGAGCGGTGGGTGGCTCCGGAGAAGCGTTCCGGGTACTACATGCTCGACAGTTTCGGGGTGAACGCGGGATCGCTGACCCCGAAGTCGCTGGCTGCGATCGTCAGGCAGGTGACCTCTGACCCTGCCGCGGTACAGGAGGATGCGGGCAGTCCTCAAGGCCGCCGGGCGATCTCCTACACGGTGGATGAGCAGACGGTCGTTCTTACCGCGGATGCCCCGTACACACTGGTTGCGATCGGGTTCAACCCTGCCAGTGCCCGGCCGGTCACGACAGCGGCCTGGCATGGAAAGCCTGGTGCTGATGCCCCGGCGGTGAGCGCCGGCCACCGGGTGGTGCCTGCCGACGACGGCGGCAGGTTCTTCAACCCGTACTTCGTCGCGGTACCGAAACCGGCCACGGACAAGGAGACGGATGCGACCCGGGCCGCGGCAGCCGAGGCCGCGGCGGCCGCCGTTCCGCCCTCGTCGGACGCGCGAGCCGCCAGGTTGCAGGGCCCGAACTTCGTCACCACGTTCAACAGCCCCTACCTGTGCACGTCCAACCCCTGCTCGTACGCGTTCACCGTCACGAACGAAGGGGACGCGGCAGCCGAGGCGGTTCTGCACGTCAGCTTCCCCGGCATCCCCGACCTCGCGCACCCGCTCGGCACCCTGGGCCCTGGGCAGTCCAAAAGCGTCAGCGGCACCCGCCCCAACGCCGCGGCGGGCACGGGCACGACGGTGCGGCACACCGACTACTCATGGGTGTACTCCTCCGCCACCTACGGGCCCGACCCGGAGGTGGGGCAGCGGCTGTATGCGCGGGAACTGAAGCCCGACGACGTGTTCGTGGCCACCCCCCTCAAGCCGCTCCTCGCGAACCTCCTCGACCAGATGACCAAGGACGCCCCCATCACCGATGAAGAGGTGAACAAGAAGACCATCAAGGTGCTGCGGGATGCGAACGACGAGGGGCAACTGCCGCTGCTGATGACGATCGCCGCTTCCGGCCGCCTGCAAAACCCCGGGGACCTCGCCGATAGCCTGTCCGGCCTCGACAAGATCGGCGGCGTTCGGGTCCTCCAGCAGATCGCCCACCTGGTGAAGACCGATCCCCACGCGAAGGTCTGGTACGACGGCGGTTACAAAGCCAGCAACGGCGAGACGTACAAGACCGACTACATCTACACCAGCAACCGCGACGGCCAGGAACTCCGCCGCGCCGTCCAGGTCAAGACCATCGAAGCCTGGGGGAAGCTGTGGCCGCGGATGGGGGACGGCGCGGAACAGCTCAACGGCGAACACACCAAGGGCAGCGGGAAGCGGAAGCCGGAGAACGCGCCGCCCGGCTTCGAGCGGGTCCTGCAGATCAACCTCGAACCGTCCGTCGGCACCGTCGGCTACAACGCCGACGGGGTCTACCTCACCAATTTCCTAAAAAGCCCCCGGTACGCCCAGGCACGACAGAACCTGTGCAAGCCGACCGGCGAGAACCGTGTCGACCGGCTCGTCATCGTCAACGCCACCGGTACCCACGAGTGGACCGACCTGACCGAGATCGGCGTGAACTGCCGGACGGCCACGGGGTGACCTGCTGAGTGCGTGGCCCTCCTGGCCGGACCGCGCCCTCCCCGTACAGCACAGGGGCCCTGCCGCGACCCGTTGCGGCAGGGCCCCTGGGCTGTACGGGGTCAGGAGACCGCCGACGGGGGGCAGTCACGGCCCACGGGTACCGGTCGGCCCGCCGCCCCGGTGGCTCCTGGACAACGGGTCGTACGATCGGAAGGACTTGGCCTATCGACTCGGGCATGGGTCTCGGTAGGTGACCTCGGGTGCGTACCTCTGCCATTGCGAGGGAGTGAGGGAGCCCATGCTGTAGGAGCAGAGGCGGGGGGCGAGGTGGGCCTGGTCGGTGTCGAGCAGGGCGACGGTCCGGTTGGAGGCGACGAGGAGAGTCGGTCCAGTCGCCACGAACGCGACGGCTCGGATCGAGGTGCTGCTCGGGTTGGCGATGGGGGCGACGAGGACGGGGCTGTCGGGGTTGCAGACGTCCCACACGCCAGTGCACCCCGGTCCGCACCCGGTGCAAAATCCCGTCGATCACCTGGCGGTGGTCGCGCCACCGCCCGCACCGACCATTGCTGACGGGCAGGAACGGCTGCAACGGTTCCCACTCCGCGTCCGACAGATCACCGCGTTCACCCCGCCCCAGACACGGGACAACGATCCGACCAGGCGACAGTCACATGATCGGCCGGACAGCTGCTAGTAGTACTTCGTTAGGTCTGAAGGGGTCTGGTGTGTCCTGGTCGGCGTGTGGTGGGTAACTCGCGGTGGCAGGTGGGGCATTCGCCGGTCCAGGCCCGTATCAGGTCCTGGATGGCGTCGAGGACTCGGTAGAAGGTCAGGCCGGCGTCTCGACTTTGGGGTCGAGGCGCCGGAGGGTGAGGAAGGCGTGGGCGGCGGTGACCAGGGTGACGTGGTGGTGCCAGCCGCGCCAGGTGCGGCCCTCGAAGTGGTCCAGGCCCAGGCCATGCTTCATCTCGCGGTAGTCGTGTTCGATGCGCCAGCGGATCTTGGCCAGGCGCACGAGGCGGCGGATCGCGGTGTCGGGCGGCAGGCTGGTGAGCCAGTACTCGGTGGGCGCGCTCGCGCCCGCAGGCCATTCGACGAGCAGGGTTTCGGCCGGCAGGACGCCGTCCCAGGAGGCGCTTTCGCCTGCGTCGGCGGCGGCGAGCGCCCGGGGGATCTTCCCCGCGGGCCGCACCTGCAGGACACGGAACCTTGAGCGCATCGCCCCGCGGCTGCCCTGGCGCCAGGTGACGTGCCGAAACGCCCGCCGCCCGCCCTCGGCGGCGAGTTCGTGCAGGGCGACGAAGTCCGTGCGGTAGCGGGACAGCGTCCTGCGGCCGGCACCGCCGTAGGCGGGCGCCTCGGGCTGCGCGTTGTGGCGGTGCGCGGTCTCGTCCCCGCGCACCGCCACGATGTAGTCCAGATCCCGGGAGCGCAGGGCGTGACGGAAGGCCGCGGACTGGCCGTAGCCCGCGTCGGCGACCACGACCTGCGGGGCGAGCCCCCAGGAGATCAATTCTTCGAGAGTCTCGATGGCCAGCCGCCACTTCTCGATGTGCCCGATCTCCGGCGGCAGGCCGGTGCGTCGCCGGCGGTCATCGTCGCGGTCGTCCCAGTCCGGCGGCACGAACAGCCGCCAGGACAACGGGCTGGAGGCCTGGTCGGTGACGGCGTGGACGCTCACCCCGACTTGGCAGAGCGAGCGCTTGCCCAGCGCGCCGCAGTACTGCCGCGAGGTGGCCACGGACTGGTCCCCGGCCTTCGGGAACGAGGTGTCGTCGATCACCCACGCCTCCGGCGCGAGGGCGGAGGTCATCTTCCCGGCGATCTGTCGCAGCACCGGCGTGTGGTCCCATGGCGACTGGCTGACGAACTGCTGCAGGGCCTGCATGTTCCCGTCCGGCAGTCGCTCGGCCATCGGCTGGATCGACTTGCGCCGCCCGTCCAGCATCAGCCCGCGCAGATAGCAATCCCCCTGCCGGCGCTGATCCTTGCGCGCCAGCGATGCGAACACCTCGGCCACGAAGTCGCCGAGGTGTTCACGGAGCTCCTCCACCTCGCCAAGATCCACAGGCCGCAGCATGCACCACCGCAGCCGCCAAGATCAAATCAACCTAACGAAGTACTACCAGGGTTCGGCAGAGGTGTAGCCCAGCTGTACCCTTGTCGAACTCTTGACTTACTTGACTAAATCTTTGCCGACGGGGGTGCCGGAGCAGCGTGCCGGCACGGAGGGGGAGCGAGCGACATGTCTGATCGAGCGACCGCGTTCGACCGGATGATGAATCCTTGGGCCTACGACGCGGACGGGAACCTGACCGCCCAGGCCCGCGCCCAGGAGGCGGCCCGCACCCGGATCAACTCGACCTCGGCGTCGGGCGGCGGAGGCGGGGGCGGGGGCGGGGGCGGCTTCAACGCCGACCCCAACGCGCTCACCACCGCGGGAAACAACTCCGACCAGATCCACGCCCGCCTCAACACCGACGGCCGCGGCGCCGACGAGGCCACCGCCAAGGTCTCCACCGCGCTCGCCAACTGGAGCACCGGCAAGGCCGCCGCGGGCGCCGCCGGCACCTGGGACCAGTGCGTCGCCGCGCTCGGCGGCACCATCGGGCAGACCACCCAGGCGCTGCGCGCCACCGCCACCAACTACCGCCAGAACGAGTCGGCCGTCCAGCACGACCTCGGCGCCTGAGAGGAGAGCTGCGATGGTCGACTTCCACGAGCTCAGCACTGCCGACTTCGGTGTCCTGGACGCCGCCGCCACCGCCTGGACCACCGTGGCCCAGAAGCTCCAGGCGATGGACGGCGACTGGGACACCACGGTGATCGCCCAGGTCAACTCCGCCTGCTGGACCGGCCCCGCCGCCGACCAGGCCCGCCCCGGCCTGCAGCGCACCAACGAGCAGCTGACCGCCGCCGTCACCGAGGCCAACGCCCTCGCCTCCACCTTCAAGGAGGCGTCCACCGAGTTCAAGGCGGCCAGGACCAAGCTGGAGAAGGCGGTCGCGGACGCCCGCACGGCCGGACTGACCGTCACCGACAACGGCACCGTGAGCTGGCCCCCGGCCGACAACGCCACCCGGCACGACTACGAGGCCATGCGGGACTACCAGAAGGAGTGGGGCGACAAGGCCGAGGCCGCCCGCAAGGCGATCGACGCCGCCGTCGCGGAGGCCGCCGCCGCCGACGAGCGGATCGCCTGGGCACTGCGCTCCGACAGCATGACGGACGGGCAGAAGTCCTTCAACAACAAGGCCATCGGCAGCGGCCCCGAGGCGGACGGCAGGCGCGCCGCCCAGCTCGCGGCCAAGGGCGGGGACATCACCGAGCCCGAACTCACCGAGTTGAACTCGCTGTTGGCCTCGCACGGCAACGACCCGAAGTTCTCCACCAAGTTCTACCAGGACCTCGGCCCGGACGGCCTGATCAAGTCCTGGAACGGCATGGTCGGCGACCCGGCGCACCCCCGCGACGACAAGTCCCCGCGCTGGAAGGCCTACCAGGACCTCCAGAAGAACCTCGGGCTCACCCTCGCCACCGCCACCCGCACCACCAACGAGCCGCACCTGTCGGACGAGTGGTCCGCCGCGCTGCGCAACGCCGGCTCCCAGCCGGTCTGGGACAAGCCGTACCGGGCCTCCGGTCTGGACTACGTGCCGTACGGCTACCAGGTACTCTCCGGCATCCTGATGAACGGGAACTACGACGCCCACTTCATCAACCCGATCGCCGAGCACGTCACCCAGCTCGACACCCAGGACAAGTACTGGCCGGCCCCGCCGCCCGGCTCCAAGATCCAGGGCTTCAACCTGACCGGCGGCGACGAGGCGGGCTCAGGCTTCCGGCCCACCACGGCCGTGCTGGAGGCACTCGCGCACAGCCCGGAGGCCTCCACCAAGTTCTTCACCGAGAAGCCGACCGCGTACAACGAGGACGGCACGGTCAACCAGGGCGGCAAGCCCAAGCCGGCCGACTACTTCGACTACTACGTACACGACAAGGACTGGATCCCGGACACCACCTCGCGGGACTCCAAGGTCTGGGACGCGAGCAAGCAGGCCGGGCCCGCCGCGCTCGGCCGCGCCCTGGAGGCGGCCACCACCGGCCACCCGTACGACGAGCCGGGCCCCGTCCCGCCGACCAGGCACACCACCGAGCAGGCCGACCTGATGCAGAAGGTCGTGGACACCTTCGGCCGGCACGGCGGCGACGGCGCGCTGGACGACATCAAGGGCGACGGCAAGCTCGCCGCGATGCGCGGCAGCCTCGGGCACATGACCGCCGAGTACATCGGGGACGTGCAGAACTCGCTCTCCCACGGGCACGACCTGCCGGTCAACGGTTCCCCGGCCACGCTCAACGCCTCGTCCGTGGCGGGCCTGCTCGACGCCCTCGGGCGCGACCCGGACGCCTACGGCGCGGTGGCCAACGCCAACCAGGCGTACACCACCGCGCTCATCCGCGGCCACCTGGACAGCGGGCAGTCCGACTTCGCCCGGCTGGAGTCGGACACCAAGCACAACGCGGAGTCCGGCGGAGTCGTCAGCGGCTACCTCAACCAGGCCCGGGTGGACGAGGTGCAGAACCAGCACGCCGTCTCCGACAAGGAGTTCAACGACGCGCTGGAGAAGAACGTCGGCTACGGCAAGGACGCCTTCAACGCCGTCATCGGCACCGTGACCGAGAAGGTCCCGCTCGGCGGCGAGCTCGCCGGCGCGCTGCTCGACGAGATCGCCGACAGCGTGATCGAGGCCAACAAGCACGACACCACCGAGGACGGCCGCCAGGAGAGCCGCGACCACACCGCCGAGGCCGAGGGCCGGGTGGCCCGGGGGGCCGACCAGGCGGTCCGGGACGCTGGCGGCGGCACCGGGATCTCCCGCCAGGACCTCGACCGGCTCGCCAACAGCGCCCGGGACAGCGCGCTCCAGGGCATGTCGCGCGGAACGGCGAACAACGTCAGCACCAACGCGAAGGGCGACGCGTGAGCGGGCTCCCGGCCCGTTGGGCCCGGACCCTCGCGGACCGGTGGGCCGGGCGCCTGCAGGATCCGCTGCTTCTGCCCGGCGTGCTGGTCGTGGCGGTGGCGGCCGCCGGGTTCGTCGGCTACCGAGACTGGCAGGACCACCGCCCGGCCGAGGCCGTCGGCCGGTCCACCCGCCTCTGCCACCTGCCCACCGGCCCCGACACCCCGCTCGGGCGGCTGCTGCCGGACGGCGACCAGGACTCCGAGGACCGGACGAAGTCCGTCGTCGGCGACGACCCGCGGACCTGCGTCATCCGGATCGACGGGCGCACCGTGCTCACCCTCACGTCCATCGGACGCCGGGGTGAGCTCGCCCTGGCCTCCGAGGCCGCCAAGCGGCCGGACGCGCGCACCTTCGACGCCGGCGGCCTCGGCGCCTCGTGGCCGGGCGGCGCCGCCGCGGCCGCGGGCTGCCTGACCGGGAAGTACGAGCGGTACGACTACTTCGAGCTGGAGATCGTCGCCGGGGAGGCCGTCCGCACCTCCGGCGGCCCCGGCGGCGTCCAGGCCGACCTCGAACAGCTCGCCCGGGCCGCGCTGACGGAGACGAGGAAGGAGCAGTGCTCATGAGGCACCCCCGGGCCCTGATCGCGGGCGGGGCCGCGCTGCTGCTCGGCGGCGGCCTGCTCGGCTGGCACGTGTACCTCGACCAGACGTCCTACCGCCCGCCGGCCGTCACCCTGTCGCACGGCGAGTGCCGGGGCCTGCTCGACGACCCGGGCGTCGCCGAGGTGCTGGGCGGCGCTCCCCGGGTCTCCGTGCGGACGGACTACCGTCCGGCGGACGAGACCAACCCGGCCTCCGTACGGTGCTCCGTCAACGGCGAGGACGGACGGCTGCTGACCGCCGAAGCGGCGTTCGGCGCCGTGCTGCCCGGCGGCAACAGTGCCGGGGCGATCGGCTTCACATGCACGCTGGACGGCAAGCCCACGGGCTACCGGGCTGTCGTCACCCTCACCGGCAAGGACGGAAAGGTCCTCGCGGACGGACCGGGCCGGGCGCGGATGAACGAGCTCGCCCGCGGCTTCGCCGAGCGCGCCGCCGGGAAGCAGCTGGGCTGCGCGGGCGGCGCCGAATCGGTCACCACAAGGTGAGCCGACCGGCGCCGCTCCCGGCGGTCGCCGACTGCGGGCGCGCCGGACCTCAGCCAATCCGCAAACCTGCAACTCACAGCCCCAGCGAAGTCGCATGCTTTTGAGACCGCACACCTGCGACGCCACCGGAGAGACTGCTCGCCGCCGCCCTGGTCGCCACCGCCGCGCTCGGTCTCGCGGCCTGCGGCCCGGACAACTCGTCGGACCAGGGCGCGGGCAGCGGGTCGAACACCCCGACCGGCGCGGCTCCGACCGCCGCCGTCCCCGGCAGCAGCCGGCCGGTCGCCCCGGGCGGCACCGCGAAGCGCGCGCCGTCGGGCACCCCGGGCGCCTCCGGCGAGCCCGAGGGCTTCTGTACCCACGAGCCGCCGCCCGCCGGCCAGAAGTAGATCTACCCGGGGAAGGGCACCACCGCCACGACCCTGGTGTACGAGGACACCAAGGACGTCTGCGGCGTCAACGACGTCGGCTTCGAGCCGGTGGGCGCCGACAAGACCGCCGCGTTCGCGCCGACCGCCAAGGGCCACCTGAGCTCGGTGCTGGTCGCGCCGAAGGACGTCAACCTGGCCGACCTGGTGAAGCACATCAACGAGTGCCTCGCCACCCCGTACAACGAAAGGGCTCGTACCCTGCTCGGCCGGCGACTACAAGGTGGCGGTCGACGCCTCCGGGAAGGTCACCGAGCTGTGGGAGCGCGCGCACAGCTGACGGGCCCACGGCAGTGCGTCGGGCGATCACGGGATGGCTGCTGAGTGGTGGCGCGTTGGTGCGGTTCATCAAAGTGTGTTCGTGGTTTGCAGGTTTGTTGAGACGTTTGGTGAATCGATTGAGACTGCCTGGATGAGCGGTCAGGGACGGGCCCGTGCATGGTGTGGGCCCTGGTGCGGTGTGAGGTGCTGATCGGGCTGCTGGGTCGTGGTTGCTCGTGGTGCTCGGTGTCGGCCCGGGTTGTGCCGGCATCGGCCGTCAGGACGTGGACCGGTACAACGTGGCGCGGGTGAGGGCTGCGGCTGACCGCGTGTGTCTGCGTCGCGGTAGTGGTCTGGAGGAGGTGGCCCACCCGCGGCGTGGACCGCGCGCGCTGGGCCGTGTTCCGGAGCGCCTCGGGCGCGGTGGCCGGGGTGTCGCAGGGGGCCCGAACGCCTGCCCGGGGCCGGTAGAGCGGGTCTGGGCGGTGAACGCGGGGCTCAGTCGCCTTCGGCTGTGCCTGGATCGTCGGTGGGGTGGGGGATGTCGAGGTAGGCGGCGGCCTCTTTGAGGAGATTGCTGGTGATGGCCTCGTCGCCTTCGAGGATGGCGAGTTTCGCGGCTGTCCCGGTGAGTGGGACGAGGTGTTCCATGAGGCCGTCGGTGGCGATGTGGAGGAACTCCTCGTGGTCGAGGAGGCGTTTGGGCGGTTGCCGGTGCAGGCGGAGCAGTTCGTTGAGGGACGCCAGGACCTTGACCCACTCGTCGGGGTGCTCCTTCGATCGTCCTGGGATGCGGTTGACCCACAGGGTGGGTACCGCGCGGGGGCGGATCTCGGCGGTCTTCTCGGTGACCCGGCGCAGCGGGCTGGAGCGGGTGCGGGCCTCGCGCAGGATGCCGCTGGAGCCCAGGCCGTTCCAGAACACGGTCAGGCCGCCCAGTTCGTCGCCCAGGTGGTCGAAGTAGTCGAAGGTGGTCTGGAGGTCCGCGGGGCCGATGCGGTCGATGCCGTCGACGAGGCAGAGTTTGGTGCGGGCGCGTCGCAGGACGTGGACGACGGGGCCGGTGAGGTCCTTCATCCGTGGCTGGGGCTGGGGCTGGGGCTGGGGCTGGGGGCTGGGGGCTGGTGATCGGTGCCTGGCCGGTACACGTCCCAGCCCAGGAACGTGGCGAGGGCGGCGGACCACTCGGCGTAACTGCCCGGGGCCAGCGGGGCGTTGATGCAGGCCACGGGGATGCGGTGCTCGTCGATGCCGTGCAGCTTTTCCACGCGGCCCTGGTGGGCGAGGCCGATGTGGTGGGCCAGGAAGCGTGATCGCCTCGCACGCCGCCCTGGCCCGCAGCGGCACTCTCGGATGTGCGGCCGGTGCCGCGCCGGGCAACCGGCTGACCGGTCGTCTGCTGCGTTTCGCCCGGCCGCCGCCCCGCCCGAGGACGTGATCGTCAGCCGGCGCGCGGTGCCCAAAAAGATCTTCGCGGTCCGGTGCAACCTTTCCGGGGGCGGTGACAACTGGGTGGTGTCCGGACAGGCGGTCTGGTCAGAGGCAACGGCTGAAAGAGAGCATCGACATGTTCCCTCGCCCATCTATCAACAGCCCGCGGAGGAAGAGGGATTCCACGCTGCGCTCCTGGTATCCGAAGCGCCGTCTGCTCGGCGTCGCCGCCGCGCTCGGCCTCGCGGTCGGCCTGGGCCTGCCGGCCGCCCCCCAAGCCGCCGTCGCCTCGTTGACCCAGATCACGAACTTCGGCGCCAACCCGACCGGCCTGCAGATGAACCTGTACGTGCCGAACAACGTCAAGTCCAACCCGCCGATCCTGCTCGCCCTGCACGGATGTCAGGGCAACGGCCCCTACCTGTACTCGAGCACCGACTTCGCCGGGCTGGCCGATCAGTACGGCTTCCTGATCATCTACCCCTCGACCAACCCGAGCGGAAGCTGCTGGGACGTCTCCTCCGACCAGGCGCTGACCCGCAACGGCGGAAGCGACCCGGTCGGGCTGATGTCGATGATCACCTACACCGAGCAGCACTACGGCGGGAACCCGAACGCCGTGTACGTCACCGGGGAGTCCTCCGGCGGGATGATGACCAACGTGATGCTCGGCGACTACCCCGACGTGTTCAAGGCGGGCGCGGCGTTCATGGGCGTGCCCTACCACTGCTTCTACACCGGCTCGGTGCGCGGCTGGAACGGGCCCTGCGCCGGCGGGCAGGTGTCGGTGACCCCGCAGCAGTGGGGCGGCCTGGTGCGGGCGGCGGACTCCGGTTACAGCGGTCCGCGGCCGCGCGTGCAGCTCTGGCACGGGACCAACGACACCATCCTGAACTACCGCAACCTCGATGAAGAGATCAAGGAGTGGACCGACGTCCTCAGGGTGAGCCAGAACCCGTCGTCCACCGACACCCCGGCGGCCAACTGGACCCGCACCCGGTACAACGACGGCGCGGGCACCACCCAGGTCGAGGCGTACAGCATCTCCGGCGCCGGGCACGAACTGCCCGTCAAGGGCACGGCGATGGCCGCCAACGCCATCCACTTCATGGGCCTGGACGGCACCACCTCCAGCGGCGGCAACACCGGCGCGCTGCACGCGGTGGATGCGGGCAAGTGCCTGGACGACCCGAACTCGACCACCACGCTGGGCACCCAGCAGCAGATCTACAGCTGCACCGGCGGGGCCAACCAGACCTGGACGCACACCTCGTCGAACGAG
Source organism: Kitasatospora sp. NPDC059648 (assembly GCF_042734825.1). Classification (NCBI taxonomy): domain Bacteria; kingdom Bacillati; phylum Actinomycetota; class Actinomycetes; order Kitasatosporales; family Streptomycetaceae; genus Kitasatospora; species Kitasatospora sp. NPDC059648. The sequence continues at coordinate 28,083 of NZ_JBHWDU010000059.1, forward strand.
CTGACGGTCACGGTCGGCGGCAGCGTGCTGTGCCTGGACGCCAACGATCGGGGCACCACCAACGGCACCAAGGCGATCGTCTGGTCCTGCAACGGCCAGTCCAACCAGCAGTGGAACATCAACTCCAACGGCACGATCACGGGCGTCCAGTCCGGCCTGTGCCTGGATGTGACCGGAGCTTCCACCGCCAACAGCGCCTTGGTCGAACTGTGGTCGTGCAACGGCGGCGGCAACCAGCGGTGGACTCTCGGATAGTCGGCCTCCGGGGTGCGACGGCCGGCGAGAAACTATCACTCCGCGGTGGCGGGTGCAGGAGGCGTGGGACGTCGATCGCAGCGCGCGGCGACCCCGGCGAAGCGGGCGCAGCCGCACTCCGGTCGAACCGGCCTCCTCGGTCCTGAGCCGGCGCGCCGCCGGGCGGCCCGATTCGGGAACCACCTGGCCACCGTGCGCCCAGCAGGCCGACGTCTGCCCTCAATGTCGTAGTTGCCCTGGCGGCCGCTGACGGAGGTGCCGGGCCTTCCAGGCGGTGATCACGGGCTCGATCAGGGCCCAGCGCTCGTCGGACAAGGCGCTCTTGTAAGACCGACCGGCAAATGGATCACTTGAGGCGGCGTGTGGTGGGGCGGCCGTCCCACCGGTAGCGGGTGGTGGAGGGGCGGATCAGTATGCGGAGCGTGAGAGTGCGGCGGCCAGGTGGAGGTAGAACTCCACGACCGGGCCGTTCCTCTCGGTACAGCGTCGCAGCTTGCCGTAGCCGTTCATCCACGAGTGCGTTCGTTCCACGGTCCACCGCTTGCCAGCCTGGATCTGGGTGGGTACGCCCCTGCGGGCGATCTCGCCGGTGAAGCCCAACTCCCGAAGCAGAGTGCGGGACTTGGTGTTGTCGTAGCCCCGGTCGAGGTTGACATTTACGTCCTGAGGCAGGGGCCCGACCTGCTCGATGGCGGCTTCGAGGGTCGGCCCGAGGAGAGGCGAGGCGTGGTGGTTGGCCCGGCGGCGACCAGGCCGAGTGTGACGCCGCGGGCCTCGGTGGCGATCGAGCGTTTCAGGCCCTGCTTCCCGCGGTCGACCGGGGACCGGCCCGCGCGGGGGTGGCCGCTCGCGACGGCGGGGCGAACCTCTGGGTCGGCACAGCCGCTCCTACTCCGGCGGCGACTTTGCGCCGCCCCGGGAACAGACTCCGGTCGCACCTACGGGGCTCGCCGGGTCACGCGCGCCCTGGTCCGGGCCGGGCACGATGTCGCCCGTTGCACGGTCGAGCGGCTGATGCGGGAGCTCGGCATCGAGGGCGTCATCCGCGGGCAGCGGCGCCGCACGACCGTCCCCGAGCCGGCCGCTCCACGACCACCGGACCTGGTCGACCGGCGCTTCACCACCGACCGGCCGAACCGGTTGTGGCTGGCCGACCTGACCTACGTCCGCACCTGGTCGGGCTGGGTCTACGTCGCGTTCGTCCTGGACGCGTACTCACGCCGGATCGTGGGCTGGCAGGCCGCCACCCACATGCGCACGGACCTGCCGCTGGACGCGCTGGAGATGGCCTTGTGGCGGCAGAAGATCAAGAAGGACGCCGATCCATCACAGCGACCGCGGGTCGCAATACGTATCCGTTCGCTACACAGAGCGATTGGCCGAGGTCGGCGCCTCCGCGTCCGTCGGATCCGTCGCGGACAGTTACGACAACGCGATGGCCGAGGCACTGAATGGCACGTTCAAAGCCGAACTGATCGAGCATCAGGGCCCGTGGCGGGACTTCGACGAGGTCGAGCGAGCCGTATTCCAGTGGGTCACGTGGTACGACGGTGAACGACTCCACTCCGCCCTGGACTACACGCCGCCCGACGAATAAGAGCGGGCGTACTGGGCGAGCCTGGGGAAGTCCCGCAGACCACTTGATCACACGATCGCGTACTCCACGAAACTCGGGGCAGCTCAGCTGCTGGACCTGCACGAGGTGACGTTCATAGGCACTTTTCTTCGGATCCCGGCCCCGCGATCCGAAGAGGGAGCTCACACCACGGGCCCGCCCCGGGCCCAGTCCCAGCCGGCGATCGCCTCGCGCAGGGCCCGGGCCGGGGCGGGCAGGTGGACGGCGCGGGCCCAGTACAGGGTCAGGGCGCGGCGGCAGTCGGGACTGTCGACGCCGACCCAGGCCAGTGGGACGCGGGTGGCGGTCCGCCGGGCGATGTCGGGCACCAGACCGATGCCCAGGCCCGCGCTGATCAGTTCGGCGATGGCGCCTGCTTCGTCGCCCTCGCAGACGATCCTCGGGGTCAGACCCCGGGCGGCGAAGAGGCGGTCCAGCAGTCGGCGCTGCCAGTGCCCCGGGCGGGCGGCGATGAAGGGCTCGTCGGCGAGTTCCCCGACGTCGACCGAGCTGCGGTGGGCGAGCCGGTGGCCGTGCGGCACGGCCAGGCCGACCTCCTCGTCGAGCAGCGGGGCCGACTCCAGGCCCTCGGCGGGGATCGGCTGGGAGGCGACGGCCAGGTCGACGTCCTGAGCGCGCAGCAGACGGGCCATCTCGGCGGCCGGCAACTGGTGCAGCTCGATCTCCACGCCGGGGTGCGCCCGTTTGAACGCCGCCAGCGGAGTGCTGAAGGCCAGGAACGTCTCGGAGGCCAGCCGCACCGTTCCCGTCCCCTCGCCGGCGGCCTCGGCCACCGCCCGACGGCCCGCCTCCAGTTCGCCGAGGGCGCGTTCGACGTAGCCGCGGAACAGGTGCCCGGCCGCGTTCAGCCTCAGCCGCCCGCCCCGTTCGAACAGCGGGGTGCCGAGTTCGGCCTCCAGCCGGGCGATGGAGCGGCTCAACGAGGGCTGGGCGACGCGCAGTTCCACCGCCGCCCGGCTCAGGTGCTCCAGCCGCGCCACCGCGAGGAACTGGGTGAGCGTGTTCAGGTCCACCGCCGGGCTCCCGGTCTCCATGCCCGTGAAGGCATTACGTCATAGCAATACTGATCTTAGACATCATACCCGCTGGGTAATAGCGTCGGAGGTGCCATCGCACCGGCCAACACAGAGGACCGGTAGGGCAGTTGACGAGAGGACGTCCCATGGCCATCGCAGCCGGCCGGCCCCGCCCGGATACCGCGGCCCGGTCCGAGGCGGGAACGCGGACCGGGCCCGCCGGGTGGGTCCTGCGGGCCCTGGCCGCAGCGCACCTGGCCGCCGTCTTCGGCCAACCGGTCTTCGCCGGGGTCTACCTCAGCGGCGACTTCGACGCCCTGCGCTGGCACGAGCTGGGGGCGAACACCACCACCTCGCTCGGCTACGCGCAGCTGATCGCGGCCGGCGTGGTGTGGGCCCGCGCACGCCGCTCCTGGCCCCTCACCGCTACCCTCGCCGTGGTCGCCGCCGAGACGGTGCAGTACTTCGCCGGACTGGACGGCGCACTGTGGCTGCACCTGCCGCTGGGGGTCGCGACCATCGCCGGCCTCGTCGTCCTGACCGCCGCCCTCTGGCGCCGGCCCTTCCCACGGCCGTACCGACGGGCAGGAGCCCAGCAATGACCGACCATCACGACCGCACCTCGGGCGAAGGCCTGTCCCGGCGCCGGCTGCTCGGCATCGGCGGTGCGTTGGGCCTGCTGGCCGCCGGCGCCCTGACCTCGTCCGCCGCGCTCGCCCGCCGCCCGGCCGTCACCGGCGCCGAACTGCGCAGCGCCGTGCCCCTGCCGCCCGCCTACCAGGTGCCGCTGCCGCTGCCCGCCACCCTGACGCCGGTCGCCACCTCGGGCGGCGTCGACCGCTACGAGATCACCCAGCGTGAGGTGACGGCGGAACTCCTGCCCGGCGTCCGGACCCCGCTGTGGACGTACGGCGGCACCTTTCCCGGCCCCACGATCGAGGCCCGGCGCGGCCGCCCGGTCACCGTCACCCACCGCAACGAGCTGCCGGTGCCCACCGTCGTCCACCTGCACGGCGGACGCACCCCGGCCGACTCCGACGGCTACCCGACCGACCTCGTCCTGCCCGCCGGCCGGCCCGCCCCGCAGCCCGGGTCCCCCAGCGTGCCGGGCATGAACGGCATGCCAGGCATGAAGGGCATGAAGGGCATGGACGGCATGGACGCCATGGCGGGCGGGGGTCACATGGGCGACCCCAGGGCCGTCACCACCACTCTGACCCGCGAGTACACCTTCCCCAACGACCAGCGGCCCACCATGCTCTGGTACCACGACCACCGGATGGACTTCACCGCCCCGGCCATCTGGCGCGGCCTGGCCGGCCTGCACATCGTGCGCGACGACGCCGAACAGGCCCTCGGTCTGCCCGCTGGCCCGCGCGAACTGCCCCTGGTGATCGCCGACCGCGCCTTCGCCGCCGACGGCACCCTCCACTACCCCTCCCTCGACCCCGACCTGCAAACGCGCCCCGGCGTCACCGAGCCCTACCTCGGCGGCGTCCTCGGCGACGTCATCCTGGTCAACGGCGCCCCGTGGCCCGTCCACGAAGTGGACGCCGCCCGCCACCGCCTGCGCCTGCTCAACGCCTCCAACGCCCGCCACTACGAGCTCGAGGCGGTCTGCGAGGACGGGCGCCGCCTCGACCTCGTCCAGATCGGCGCCGACCAGGGCCTGCTCGCCGCACCCGTCACCCACCGCCGCCTTCCGATCGCACCGGCCGAACGCTACGACGTCATCGTCGACTTCGCGGGCCTGCGCCCCGGCAGCGTGGTCCAGGTGCGCAACCGGCTCGGGACCGGCCGCACCCGCGACGTCCTCGCCTTCCGCGTCGCTCGCACCGCCCCCGACGACAGCCGCATCCCGCCGGTCCTCGCCACCGACCTGCCCGACTGGCGCCGCCAGGACGCCATCCGGGTACGGGACTTCGCCTTCCGCGCCGGACGGACGGACGGCGGTCACGGCTGGCTGATCGGCGGCCGCGCCTTCGACCCCGCCCGCCCCGACGTCACCGTGGGCCTGGGAGAGGTGGAGGTGTGGCGGCTGATCGCCGACGTGCACCACCCCGTCCACCTGCACCTGGTGGGCTTCCGCATCCTCTCCCGCGGCGCCCGACCCCCGCTGCCCCAGGACGCCGGTCTCAAGGACACCGTCTCCCTGCGCCCGGGCGAGTCCGCGGAGATCATCACTCGCTTCGACGGCTACCGCGGCCGCTACCTCTTCCACTGCCACAACGCCGAACACGAGGACATGGGAATGATGGCCAACCTTGAAGTCGTCTGACCCGACCGCGACATGCCCCGCCGGACGCCGCCCTGCCCGCCGTCCACTGGCGCCGCCCGGTCCGTCCAGCGCCGCGCCCCGATCCCCGGCCGTCCATGCCGCGTCGTCCGCTACCACCTGGTCAAACTCCCTGAGACGAACCGGCGGCGGTCAGGTCGGTGGTCACGCGGATGGTGCGCGGGCCGTCCGCGGCCTGTTCGGCGACGGTGCTCCCGAAGGAGACCAGGGGGCCTTGGAGACTCCAGCGGAGCGCATGCTGTGTGGCTGGTTGGGTTTACCCTTCCCGGGCGGCCGCCACCACCCGCGTCATCGCCAGGAGAAAGCGCCGGGCTGCCGCCAGTTCGGCGGCGTCGAAGTCTCCGAGGGTCGTCACCATCCCGTCGATCAGCGGGCCGAAGAACGACTGCCCGAGTTCCATGGCCTGCTGCTCGATAACGAGCAGCACCCGGCGACGGTCTCTGGTGTCCCGAATCCGGCGGATGTGGCCGAGCCGTTCCAGTCGGTCGACCACCGCCGTCGTCCCGGCCGAGTTGAGGCGCAGCTGCTCGCCCAGCCGCCCGGGCGTCAGGTGGGTGCCTGCGCGCACGGCGTCCAGCATCTGGATCAGGGCGCGCAGGTCGGTTGGGTGCAGCCCGTGCAGTCTCGCGAACTCGCCGCCTAGCAAGTCGAGTTCGACGGTGAGTGCGCGCAGCAGGTGCACCAGTTCCAGAGAGTTTTCGGCGGCATCCGTCAGGCCTTGCTCCGTCCCCATCGTTGTCTCGTCCGTTTCTGTGCTCCCGGCTTCCGCGCGGGCGCCGATCGTTTATTATCTCGCTGAGCGAGAGTCATTCTCAGTGAGATTGTCGCTCAGCGAGTCGATTTCGTCGAATCAGGAGGCAGGCCATGGGAAAATCCACGAGTCCGAACGCCGCTCAGCCGGCCAGCCGGCCCGCTTTCAGGACACCCGAGAGCGAAGCCGCGTTCTTCGCCGCTTACGATGCCGCGCTCGCCTGCTGGCCGCTGCCGGTGACGCCGATCGACGCTCCTTCGGAGTACGGGACCACGCGGATCAACGCCTGCGGGCCTGAGGGCGGCCGCCCGGTGGTCCTGTTGCATGGCGGTGGAGCCACTTCAACAGTCTGGTACGCCAACGTTGCGGCCCTCGCGGCGAGCCGCCGCGTGTACGCGGTCGATCTGATCGGCGACGCGGGCCGCAGCGTTCATGACGGGCGCCCGATCAAGCGTGCCGACGATGTGACGGGGTGGCTGGACCACGTTCTCGACCACCTCGGCCTGGACTCGACTGCTCTGGTCGGCCACTCGTACGGCGGATGGATTGCCCTCACCTACGCGCTGCATGCCCGCCACCGGGTGGAACAACTCGCCCTGCTGGACCCGAACCTGTGCTTCGCCGGGTATCGGCCCTCCTACCTGCTACGGGCTCTTCCGATGCTGGTCCGTCCCACTGTCGACCGCTGCAACGCCTTCCTCGACTGGGAAACCGGCGGCGCTCTGGACCGCGGACTCGTCGACCCCGCCTGGTCGCGCGTGTACGCACTGGGCATGACCGACTTCCCGTCCGCCAGGCCCGTTACCGGCCCGCGTCCGTCCGCCGAGCAACTGCGATCGCTCACCACCCCGAGCCTCGTCCTCATGGCGGAGCGCAGTCGTGCTCACAAAAGTGCCCAAGTGGCCGATCGCGCCCGGAGGCTGCTACCGAATGCCGAGGTCACCGTACTTTCCGGCATCTCGCATCACGCAGCGCCGATGGCCGACCCCGTCCCGCTGAACGACCGTCTGACCCGCTTCCTCGGCAGTACAGGCCGGTCAGCCCCGGACGCCTGAGCGGTCGCGATCGACGCGCATCCACAGACCCTGCCAGCGGTTTGTCACGCGGCCTCTGCCCGCTCCATCGCCTGCCGCCGGCCCGCCGTTATGCCGTCGTCCGGCCACACCCCGGCCGCTGCCGTGCCGCTGCGCCCGGCGGGGACCTGACGGGCCGCCGCTGTTCTGTCCGCCGTCTGCCCCCGGCAGCCGCCGGCTACCCTCCCCGGTCGCCGTCCGTCGGCCGGCGGCCGTCGTGCTGCCGCATCCAGCGAGCGCTGCTGCCCGGGGCATGTCGATGGGTCCCGTGCGGGTCGCCGCCGTTCCGGCTGTGCCACTGTGCCACTGTGCCCCGGCCGCGCCCCGGCCGTCGCTGCACTCGGCCGGGTCCTGACGGGGCGCCGCCGTTTCGTCCGCTGTTCGCCCGTCGTTGCGGCCCGCCGGCAGTTGTCCGGCCGGTCCGCTCGTGGCCGGACCGCTGCCGTTCCGCTCGGCCGTCCGGCCCGGCTGCCGCGGTGCCCGTTGTGCCGCCGCCGTCCGGCCGTGCCCCGGCCGTTGTGCCGCTGTTGTGCCGCCGCTTCACCGCTTCCTGCTTCGTTGGCTGTCCGCTGGCGGGTCGCTGTTGTGCCGCCGCCTGGCCGCCGCCTGGCCGCCGTCCGTCGGACGCTGTCCGGTCGCCTCCGGCCCCTTGCGCTGCTCCCGGGGCGCGTCGCTGGGTCCCGCTCGTGCCGGGCCGCCGCCGTTCCGGCTGTCCGGCCGCTCGGGCGCCGCTGCCGGGCTGCCGTTCCCCTCCGGTCGCCGCCGGCCGGTGCCGTGTCGTAGCGCTCGTCCAGGCCCTGACAAGTCGCCGTTCCGTCAGCCGTCCGGCCGCCGCCAGGTTCCCCGCCGCCTGCCGCCTGCCGCCTGCCTGGCGGCCGTCGTCGGTCGTTGTGCGGCCGCTGCCCGGCCCAGCCGCCATCCGGCCGCCGTCGTCGTGCCGCCTGCCCTTGTGCCGCCGCCTGCCGTCGTCTGCTGCTGGCCGTGCCGGGGTTCGATCGGCGGGGAGGAGGGATCGATGCCGGGTTGACCGAGAAGGCTGGCTCCGGCCCCTGGAGTGTCCGGCCCGATCCGGCCGGCGGTGGTGGGGGTGCGGTCGGCGCAGGAGGCTGGACAAGCGGTGCCGGCCGTTCACCGACTACGAGCAGGGACTGCTTCAGGCGTACCGGTGGGCGGTCGGCACGCGGATGGCCGCGCCGGTGACCGGCGCCGCCACCGCCGGCCCGCGGGGGCCGTGCCGGGCGCAGCTGCTTGCCGAGTGTCAGGCCGCGGCGGTGGCGCTGCGCACGGACGCGGGTCGGATGGGGGCGGCGCGGGTGGCGGATACGGAGCGGGTGATGGGCGTCTACGCGGCGCTGGCCTGGCTGTGCGGGCACCACGACGACCGGCCATGACCGGTGCGCGTGCCGCCGGCCCGGGCCGGTCGTAGGCTGGAAGTACTGGGCGGCACCGCCGTCTGGCGTGCCAGTCGGAGCCATTCTCCAGCCATCGCCCGCACCGCGTCCCCCTCCCGGTGCGGGCGGTCGCGTGCTCGGTCAGTCGTGGCTGGCGCGGGCCAGCGCGTCCGTGAGGAGACGGACGGCGGCTTCGGCGTCGGGCGAGTTCGTCCTCGGTGGGCAGGACGGCGCGCGGCGCCGAAGGAGCGGCCGTTCGCGGCGCGGCGGTCGGCGCGAGCGAGGACGCCTGCGGTCTGCCGGCGGCCTGGGGCCGGGCGCCGCGTACGTCGGGATTTGTTGCACGGCTGTGCCGCTGAGCGGGCCACGGCCGGCCCGGTACCGAGACGGCCGGGCCGGCGCCCGACGCGCTGCTCTCCTCGCCCCAGCGACGATCGCGGTCGACGCGGCCGGCTACCCGTCGTCGAAGGTCCTCGACCGGCCGCGACGAGCCCGCTCACCGAACACCCGCGCCACCCAGGCGTCGAGTCGAAGGCCGAACACCGCCGCCGAGCCGATCCCCGGCGTGCCAGTCGATCCGCCGGCCCCGAAAACGCCCCGGGACGAAACCGGCGCCGACGCCGACCGCGAGGGCGCGGAGCCTTTGCCCGCGTTGTGTTCGATGGACGACGAGACGATCTACGGCCCGACCGTCTACACCTGGACGCTCGGCCAGGGGATCGAGCACGGCTACCTCGCCGACTACCGCGTCCTGGGCCCGGTCGTCACGGACGAGGATCTGCGCGACCTGCTCAACCTGCAGCAGATCAAGGCCCCGCCGAGACCGACCGCGCCGAACGAGGCCCCCCGGGAACGGCCGCGCCGCCCGCCCCGGCCGGAGCGAGCTTGGCCGGGGCGGGCGGCACAGGATGTATGGGCGGCACGGAGAACGCGCCGACCGTCAGATCAGAAGTGGTGGCTGGTGTCGCGGTCGGCCTTCTCGATCTGGTCGATCCGGCGCTGCAGGGCGTCGGCCTGGGCGCGGGCCTTGCGCGCCGCGTCCCGCTCGCCCATGTGGTCCAGTCGGCTGGCCTTCTGACGAAGTTCCTGGACCTGCTGGCGCATCTTGTTGAGGTCAACGGTGATCGAGGCCGCTGCGGCTGGCTGGGCGGCGGTAATCTGGGCGACCGTCGCCAGGGCTCCCCCCGCCAGGGCAGCAGTCAGGACGAGAGCCGGGATGCGTCGACGCATGGTGATGACTCCTATAGTGGTGCGGTTTCACGGACTGGACATCATCGGATTACCAGTCGGTACCCATCCTGGCATGACTGTTCATCACCGATCGTCCCGGTGGTGCCCTGGTGCCGCGCCCGGTCCTTTTTCGGACATTTTGAGTGTCCGTCAGCCACACTCCGGCGCCGTCCTTAGAAGGGCCCGGGTGCGCGGCAAGGACGTCGTGGGCGAGGCCGGCGGCTCGCTGGCCGGCCGCGCTGGGAAGGGATTGATCGGCGAAGCTGCCGCCACCACAATGCTCGCCGCTTCAGCGGCCCGTGGGACGCCCGGGCTGTTGGTGCGGACTCTGGCCCGAGGCTCGCGCGCCGGTCCGCGTGACCGGGCGCGCTCCGGCACCCAACTGTCCTCGGCCTGCGCCGCCGCTCGGGCTCGCAGTCCTGACTGCGTCCCGGGGCGGGCACCGAGCGAGGCGCCCGCCCCGGGGTGCCGCGGTGCAACACGCCGCAACGCACCAGCTTGCCCGGCCGCCGCGTTGCACCGCTGACCTGCGAAAAGCGTGATCGACGCAGCCGCTCCACGTCCCCGGGCAGGCCCAGCTCCTCGGCCCGGGTGCGCCACCGTGCCAGGCAGGTGCCATGTCCCGCACCAGCGAGCGCACGTGATCCTCGAACCGGTGGACGGCCTCGATGGCCGCGTCATCACGGCCCGCCAGCAGCCATGGCCGCCGCATGAGCAGCCGGCTCACCGCCGGTGCTTCCATCCGCGCCTCCTGGCGAAGCCCGCTCACGCTGTTCCTCCCGACATGGGGCTGGCGGGTGCAGCCGAGCCGGCCTGGTGAAAGGCAACCTGATGCCCCGGCAGCAGAGCGGACCAGTCCTGGCTCGTCAGCCGGCCAGTGTCCGCCGAGAGGTTCACCGTGCACACCAACTGGCGGCTGCGGTCCGTACCGCTGCGCATCCCGTCCCGTCCGTGGCTGGACAGGGCCGCAGTCACGGCCTCTAGTGCGGTGACCGCATAGGTTCACCGGGTTGGCGTCGCAGGGCCCGCCGGTTGGATGTCTCGAGACGTTCAGCTCGGAAGGGGGCACGGTGGCGGAGCCGGTCAGGGTTCGCAGACTTACTGACCAGGAAGGCCAGCAGTTACAGCGGATCGTGCGTCGAGGCAGCACGAGCACGGTGCGCTACCGGCAGGCGATGATGCTGCTGGCCTCGGCCGGCGGCAACCGGGTCCCGGTGATCGCCCAGCTGGTGCAGGCGGACGAGGACACGGTGCGGGACGTGATCCACCGGTTCAACGAGATCGGCCTGGCCTGCCTGGACCCTCGGTGGGCGGGAGGCCGTCCCCGCCATCTCAGCACTGACGACGAGGACTTCGTCGTCCAGACGGCCACCACCCGCCCGACCCGGCTCGGCCAGCCCTATGCACCGACCAACTGCTCATCACCGGCGAACGGCACCTACGCACCATCCTGGCCGAGTACACCGAGCACTACAACACCGGCCGCGCCCACCGTAGCCTCGCTCTCCGCGCCCCGGACGACGAACCCAACGTCATCCGGCTGCCCGCTGCGGCCATTCGGCGCCGTCAAGTACTCAGCGGACTCCTCAACGAGTACCACGGCGCCCCGATCCAGTCGCCTCGCAGCCCGCGGGAAACCCCCAGTTCAGCGGCCTGATCGGAGTTTTGACACCCTTCAGGCCGGCTGGCGGGAAGCGCGTCGCTGCGGCCACCGCCTCGGCTTCGGCGCTAGTGCTGACCTTGGGCACCATCATGCCGTCGGCCCCGATGTCGAGGGCGTGCTCGATGGCGTGCTGATCGTGCGAAGGGACTCGTACCAGGACGGATACCGCTCAGTCGGCGAGGGCCTGCGTCATCCGCAGCACCTCGGGCCGTCCGAGCGCCCCGGCCTCCATGTCGATCACGACGAAGTCGAGCGGGAGCAGGCCGCACAGCTCGGCGATGCCGGGCTCGCTCCAGAGCAGGAACAGGCCGAGCAGGCCTGGCTCCGGCCCGTTCCCTGGCTGCGGCTGACGAAAGAGCTGCAGTCGACTTGAGAGGCCGTTCAGTGCGCTTCGACGTGCAGATAGACCGGCCACCCGCCGGGCGCTACCAGCGGGCGACCAATCGTCGGTCTCTTTTCCTGAAGAGAACTTCTACTTGGCCGAGTCGATGCCCTTGCGCACGCAGGATGCGATCTCGTCCAGCGGGATCCGCTGCGTCTCGCCCGAGGCCCGGTCAGTGAGCTCCACGATGCCGTCAGCGAGTCCGCGCTTGCCGACGGTCACCCGCAGGGGGATGCCGACGAGTTCGGCGTCCTTGAACTTCACGCCCACGCGTTCGGCGCGGTCGTCGATGACCGTCTCCACACCCGCAGCGAGGAGCTGCTGGTAGACCTGCTCGCCGGCCGAGGCGGTGGCCTCGTCGTCGGGCTGGGCCACGGTGACCACGGCCTCGAACGGGGCGATGGACATGGGCCAGACGATGCCCTTGTCGTCGTGGTGGCACTCGATGGCGGAGGCGATCGTCCGCTCGACACCGATGCCGTAGCAACCCATGATGATCTTCTTCGGCGTTCCGTCGGTGTCCAGGACCGTCACGTCGAAGGCGTCGGTGTACTTCGTGCCGAGCTTTAAGATGTGCCCAACCTCGATCGCCTTCTGCACCTGCAGCGGCTCCCCGCACTGCACGCACGGCTCACCGGAGGCGACCTCGCGCAGATCCGCCCAGGTGGAGACGGCGATGTCCCGCTCCACATTGACGCCCCGCAGGTGGACCCCGTCCACGTTCGCGCCGGTGAACATGTCCGTGCGCCCGCGCAGCGCATCGTCCGCGAGGACGGTGAGCGACGTGACCCCAACAGCGCCGAGGCTTCCCGGAAGCGCGCCAAGGGCCTCCTGGATCTCCTCCGGGCGCGCGGGCCGCAGCGCGGTCGCGCCGGTTGCGTCAGCGAGCTTCTGCTCCGCCAGAGCGTGGTCGCCGCGCAGCAGGACCAGGGTCAACTGCTCGTCCAGGACGTAGACCAGTGTCTTTACCTGCCGGTCGGCCGGCGCGCCGAAGCGCGAGGCCAGGTCGTCGATGGTCCGCACCTCGGGGGTGTCGAACCGTTCGGGAGTGCCGGGGTCGGCGGCGTCCGCGGCCGGGGCCAGCCGGGAAGTGGCCTTCTCGATGTTGGCGGCGTAACCGCAGGAGGGGCAATGGACGACGAAGTCCTCGCCGACCTCGGCCGGGCACATGAACTCCGTCGACGCCGACCCGCCCATGCTGCCGCTCGACGCCTCCACGGGAATGGCGGGGATGCCCAGCCGCGCGAAGATCCGTACGTAGGCCTCGCGGTGCAGGTCGAACGAGCGGTCCAGCCCCTCCTGGGTGAGGTCGAAGCTGTAGGAGTCCTTCATCGTAAACTCCCGGGTCCGCATCAAGCCGCCCTTGGCACGGGGCTCGTCGCGGAACTTCGTCTGGAACTGGTACCACATCTGCGGGAGCTCACGGTAGGACTTCAGCTCCGTGGCCAGCGACGTGAAGATCTCCTCGTGGGTCATGCCCAGGGCCAGGTCAGCGCCCTTGCGGTCCTTGAGGCGGAACATCTCGTCGCCCATGACCTCCCAGCGGCCGCTGCGTCGCCAGATCTCGGCGGGGTGCATGGCCGGCAGGGTGAACTCCTGCGCTCCGATGGCCGTCATCTCCTCGCGGATGATGTTGATGACCTTCGAGCGCACCCGGATGGCGAGTGGCAGCAGCGAGTAGTGGCCAGCCATGAGCTGTCGGATGAAGCCCGCGCGAAGAAGCAGCTGGTGGCTCGGCGCGTCAGCCTCCGCCGGGTTCTCGCGAAGGGTAGGAATGTGCATCTGAGACCAGCGCATGACCAGCAACTTTCGTTCGAGCGGCCGATGGATTGAGGCGACCGCCGCCTGGGGCTCTTGGCAGGACACGGATTGTAGTGCGTTATGCCTGGACGCGAAGGCCCATTAATGATCTTGGCGCTTCGAGGTGATTGGCCTGTTTGTGTAGCTGACTGACGGCCATGTGGGCGCTATGCCGTTGGTATGCGCTATGCGGATGGGGGCGGGCTGATGGCCCCGACCGCGCAGACGGATCGGTCCTCCGTCCCGAGGGGAGTGAACCGTGGTCGGCGGCGGACAGATCGGGGTCTCCGCCGCTCCCCGGTTCCCAGGGCCGTGGCGGTGACGGAGGCGAAGGCGACTGCGGCGATGCCGAGCCACTGGGTCCAGGCAAGCCGCTGCCCGAGGATGACCAGGCCGAACAGGGCGCCGGCAGCCGGTTCCAGGCTCGTCAGCACGCCGAACACGCGCGGAGGAATCCGGCGCAGGGCCTCCAGGTTGAGCGAGTACGGCAGCACGCTGGACGCCGTGGCCACCACGGCGGCGACCCACAGCACCCGTGGGTCCAGGAGTGCGTTCCCGGCGCGGGCCACGCCGTAGGGAGCGCTCAGCAATGCCGCCCACAGCATCGCGAGTGCCAGGCCCTGGCCCCCGCTGAGGCTTCGTGCCAGGCGGGCGGAGACGAGGATGTAGCCGGCCCAGCAGCACGCGGCCACCGCGGCCAGGACGAGGCCGCGCGGGGCCAGTGGGACGCCGCCCCCGCTGAGCAGGAGGACACCGCCGGCCGCCAGGCATGCGGGCAGTGCGTCGACTGCCCGCCGTGATCCGGCCAGGGCGATGGCGAACGGGCCGAGGAACTCGATCGTGGCCACGGCCCCCAGGGGGATGTGGCTCACCGCGTCGTAGAAAGCCAGGTGATGCCCCGCCAACAGGGTTCCGGCGCAGATCACCGTCCCCCTGGCACCCTTCACCGAGCTGAGCGTTTCCCGCCGTGGGCGCCACCACAGGCACAGCAGCACACCCGCGAACAGCAGCCGGAGGAACACCACGCCCGCGGCACCCACCTGCGGGTACACCCGGGGTGCGAAGGCCGCGCCGAACTGGATTCCGCACACGCCACCCAGCACCAGCCCAGGAGCGGGCAATCTCCCCACAGCCCTCGCATACCCCTGGGTCACGCTGCTCTGATTCATCATCCTTCTCCGAGTCTCCGCCTCAGGCCGAGCCCAGCTCCAGGCGGGCCAGCAGCCCGGCTGTGGTGAAGGCGTCGACGAGGTGGGAGCGGCCTTCGGTGAAGTGGGCCCAGCTGTCGAAGTGGACGGGCACGACGCGGCGAGCGTCGAGGATGCCGGCGGCCTCGGCGGCCTGGGCGCTGTCGAGGGTGAGCAGGGCGCCGTCGAACAGCGGGGTGCGGGCGGCGCCGGCGAAGAGGACGGCGGTGTCCACGGGGGCGAAGCGGTCGGCGATCTGCCGGACCAGGGCGAGGGAGGCGTTGTCGCCGCTGACATAGACGGTGGGCAGGCCGGGAGCGGTCAGCACGAAGCCGATCACCTCGCCGGTGACGGGCTCGCAGCCCTCGGGCCCGTGCTGGGCGGGAGTGGCGGTCACGGTCAGCGTGCCGCCGCCGGGGCGGGGCAGCTCGACGGACTCCCAGGCGGCGAGGCCCCGGGCGGTGCCGCCGAGGCGGCCCGCGCCGCCACGCGTGGTGAGGGTCAGGGGGATGCCCGCGAGCAGTGCGCGGCCCGAGTGGTCGAGGTTGTCGGGATGCTCGTCGTGGGAAAGCAAGACCACGTCGATGGGGCCGAGGTCGGCGGGGTCGACGGCGGCGGGTGCGGTCTTGACGAGGGCATAGCCGGGGCCCCGGGGGTACTCGCCCGGGGCGTCGAAGGCCGGGTCGGTGAGGAACCGCAGACCGCCGTACTCGATCAGGGCACTCGGGCCGCCGAAGACGCTGACGGGGATCTGCTCGGTGGGTGCGCTGGTCTCGTTCATCATTGCCTCACGGTTTGTTGTGATGTTTTCCATAGCCGACGCTGCCCTCGCCTTCCGGGCGGCCGGCGCGTCACTGGTGCTCGGTGTGCCGCAGCGAACGCGTCCGTACGGTCCGTGCCTGTGCCCGTCGTACGAAGGCAACGTCGAAACGGCGATCCGCGGCCGGACCTGGCGCCCGATCTCACCGTCATGCAGCCCGCCGCGGATCCAGGTCAGCCGGCTCGACGGCGGCGAATTCGGCCACGCGCATCTGGTCGCCGTACCTGACGTCCAGGCGGAGCCGATACGCGCCGCCGGTTGGCCTGATCGCGCGGAAGGTGATCTCGGGGCCGGGCCGAGGGACACCATCGCCGGGTTCACCGTCACGGCGCATGTACGGATGCGACAGATCGCCGCCACGCAGCGTCATCAGATGCCCGAACGCGGCGAGATGGGGCTGTAGATCGGCGACCGATCGGCCGTCGCGGTGCACGCTGAAGGTGAGCTGCGCACCCTCACCGGCGACCAGGTACCCGTCCAACGTGATGCTGCAGCCGTCGGTGTCGGCCTCCGTGGCCGGCTCGGGCAGCGGTCGGTACCCGGCCGCGCCGGGCACGGTGACCTCCACGCCCAGCGTGAACAGATCCCCGGCCCCGGACTCGAAATCGGCAAAGGCATGGTAGGTAGCCGACCGGTCGAGCGGGACGGCGACCCGCCAGGTGCCGTCGCCGTCGAGCCGGGAGTGGACGTACTGGTAGCCCGACGAGTCACGGCGGACCACGACGAGATGAAGCACGGCAGGCCGGTGGTGGGCGCGCTGATCACGGCCGGCCACGCCGCCGTACTGCCCGCGGAGGGCGGTTTCGCGTGTCTCCATGACCGCAACCATTCACGGTGGAAGGCGACTTGAACAATGGCCGAGATCGGAACGGCCCGTTAGCCGTGCTTACCGCCGGTCCCGGTCGGTCAGCACCTCCCGGGCGACCTGGCAGAATGCCCGGATCCGGTCGTTCACCCCGCTGGAACGCCACACCAGACCCCAACTCACCAGCGGGGCATCACTGATGGGCACATACACCACCGAGGGGCGACTGAAGTAGACCGGCGCGTGCGCCGAGACGAAGGAGACCGCCTGTCCGGTGGCGACAGTCGCGAGGATCTGTTCGAAGGTGGTCACCGCCGGGCCCTGAATAGGCCTCCCGCTCGGGGTGTGCGAGGGACGGTGCGCCTCCAGCCAGTAATCGGGCGCCTTGGTGGCCACCGTGACCGTCCGCTCGTCCGCAAGTTCCTCCAGCGAGACGGACTCACGGCCCGCGAAACGGTGGTGCGGGGCCACGGCCAGCGCGATCGGTTCCGTGCCGATCGTCGGGCCGACCGTCAGGTCCGGCTCCCGTACCGGCAGCCAGGGCACGACGAGGTCCAGCTCGTCGGCGCGCAGCGCCCCGAAGGGGTCGTTGAGCTGGACCTCGCGGATGTCGATCTCGCAGTCCGGGTGGCGGGATCGGAACGTCTCGAAGACGTCGAGCATCAGGTGTCCGTACGAGCCGAGGACGCCGATCCGCAGCACGCCGGTGATGCCGCGCGCGGTCGCGGCGGCACGGGCGAAGCCGTCGAGGATGGCCTGGTGGTGGCCTTCGATGTCGGTGCGCAGCTGCTGCCCGAGCGGGGTCAGCCGGACGTGGCGGCTGCTGCGTTCGAAGAGCGGTGCGCCGATGCGGCGTTCGAGCTTCTGGATGGTCTGGCTGACCCGGGCTCTGGTGACCAGCAGACGGTCTGCGGCCCGTCCGAAGTGCAACTCGCGGGCGACCGCCAGGAAGCATTCGATCTCGTGACGTTCCGCCATCGTTGTTCCCCCTGAGCTTTGGTGTCCCCTTGAATGATCTCAGTTCCGGTCGGACCTTCGGCGGCGGGAGGTCATTCGGCAGTGCCGGACACGTGCGGTAAGCCGCGCTTACCGGGTGTTGCGATCTCTGCCGTTGTCACCGTTCCCGGCCTGCGGCAATCGTTGAGCGTCGGCCCTGGATTCCCTTCGCAGATCGTGGCTGACGTCCTCAGACCCCTCCCCCGGAGGCGCCCGTGTCCGGCGTTCCGCCCATCCGTCTGCCCTCCGTCCGGTTCTCGCCCGCAAACGCCGTCGTGCTGCTGGCGGACTACCAGGTGGGTCTGCTCGCTGCCGCCCACCGGCTCCCGGCCGCTCGCGGTGTGCCGCCGGGCATGGTGATGGGCAACGTCCTCGCCCTCACCCGGTCCGCCCGCGCCGAGGGGGTGCCGCTGGTCGTGACGACTCGGGCGGCCCTCTCCGGTGCGGGCCGGATCTCGCCCGCCCTCGCCGCCGCGCTGCCGCCGGGCCTCGAGGTGCTCGACCGGGCGACCGCGAACGCCTGGGACACGCCCCAGGTGCGAGCCGCTGTTGCGGCCACCGAGCGTTCCGAGCTGGTCGTCGCGGGCCTTCGCACCGAGACCAGCCTGACGCTCACGGCCCTGGCCGCCGCCTCGGACGGCTACCAGGTCTACGGCACCGTCGACACCGGCTGCGCGTTCGGCCCTGCGGCCGAGAACGTGGACGGCTTGGTCCGCGTGGCCCGCGCCGGTGTCGTGCTGGTTGGTTCGTCCGCCATCGCCGAGGCGTTCGCCGCCCCGTCCAGCGCCCTGACCTGTCACCCTGCCCACCGGCTCGTGGCTTCGGAATCGCCCCAGTGCTCCGAGCCCGTACGATGACTGACTCGCCTTACCCCCGGACCGTCGTCGCGACCGAGCGGATGTCCACGGGAAGCTCTGGTTCGCGGCCTTCCTCGCCGTCCGAACGTCGCCGGTGGTCTCAAACACGCGACGGGTCCGACCCTCGTGCCTCCCCGGGTGCGGTGGTCACTCGCGGGCGGCGTACCTCGACGGCTCGGCCATGTCCTGCCCGCCAGGCAGCGATGACGGCCGCGACCACTGCCGTCATCGCGCAGAGGAGCGCGACCTGGCCGATCGATGCCCATGGCACCGAGAGCGGCACCCGTGTGACGATCCGGGTCAGCGAGAGCCGTTGCTAACGACGGTCGATATGGCGGCCACCGCGGCGAGGGCCGAGCCGATCAGGACGGCGAGCACCGTCTCGCCGGCCACCACGCGCGGGGTCTGCGCCCGGTGACACCGGCCAGGGCGAGCGCGGCGAGTTCACGGCGGCGGCCGGCAGCCGCCATCAGCAGGGTGTTGGCCACCGAGATCAGCGCGTAGCCGACCGCGATCCCGAGGACCACCACAGCTGCGGCCGGGGTCTGCCGGTGCTGCTTGGCGCTCAGCGCGTCGAAGTAGTCGCTCACCGGAGCCGTCTTGACCGGCTGGCCTTTGAGCGCGGCGGCCAGTGCGGCGGCGGTGCCGTCCCGGTCTGCGCCCGGCTCGACGGTGACCCAGGCTCGGTCGGCGTGCGCCGCGGTCCCGTCCGCCGTGTGGGCGGCGGAGAGGAAGGTCGCGTCGCCGCCGATCCCGGTCTGGACGACGGCGGCGATCCGCAGCTCGGTTCGCGTGCCGTCCGGCAGCCAGGCCGGCACGCGTTGGCCGACCGTCAGGTCGTCGCTTCGGGCGATGTGCTGGTCGACCACCAGGAAGTCCTCGGCCAGGTGGCCAGCGAGCCCTCGGTCACCTTCGGAGTGAGCGTGTTGCCGAGTGAGGTCGGGCGTGAGGCCTTGACCGGTGAGGGTGTCGATCACCTGGCCGTCCGAACCGCCCAGGTAGATCCGTGCGGTGGCGACGGTGGTCACCCTCGCCCCCGGGATGCCGGCGAGGGCGTCGAGCGTGGCCGCGTTCAGCTGCTTCGCGCCGTGGTCGGGCAGGACGACGAGGTCGGCGTGGGTCTGCTCGCGGGCCTGGTCGAGTCGGGTGCGATCGCCCGCCTGTTGCACGCAGAGCATCGTGGCGGTCAGTCCAACGGCGACCGCGACCGGCGCCACCGTTGCGGCCGTGCGGCGCAGCGCGGTGAGGACGTTCTGCCGCACTAGCAGCGGCACCACACCCAGCCGTCCGAGCGGCCAGGTGGCCAGGCGGGCGAGCGGTCGCAACACCACTGGGGTGAGCAGGGCGAACGCACCCGTGAAGAGGAGCGGGACCATGCCGTACTCGCGCGGGTTGACCGCGTCCACCGGGCTGTCCGCGGCGATCACCTGGCCGGTGACGACCGCACCGGCCAGCATCGCCAGGCCGAGCACCCGGCGCAGCGGAGTCATCGGCCGCCTGCTGGTCCGGGCCTCGCGCAGCGCCTCCACCGGTCGGACACTCGCGGCCCGGAGTGCGACCGTCCCGGCGCCGGCGGCCGCGGCCGTGGTCCCGAGCAGGAAGGCGATGAGCAGTGCGAGCGGGTCGGCCCCGATCTCGAACCAGCGCGGCGCCACCCCGTGCCCGGTCATCCAGTCGCACAGCCGCCCCGAGCCGAGCGCGCCCAGCACGCAGCCGACGACGGAGGCGCCCAGCCCAACCGGGACGGCCTCGGAACCACCTAGTGCGCGCACCTGCCGGGGCGTCGCGCCGACCAGGCGCAGCAGGGCGAGTTCGCGGCGCCGTTGGTCGGTGACGAAGGCGAAGGTGGCGAGCACGATGAACAGGGCCACCGACGCGGCGATGGCGGTGGTGGTTCCGGCCACAAGGCTGGAAATCCGCCGACGGCACCGACTCGGCGGCATACTCCACGAGCACCAACATTGCCGCATGACCAGCGCAGATGATCGTTCGGCACCCACGGTGCTGCTGCTGAAGCGGCAGATCGGCGGAGTGCGGGAATGCGCGGAACTACGGTCGTCCCTGTGCCTCCAGGTAGTCCACGTACACCGCGACCTTGTGGCGGATGAGGTCCAGGCTGCGGTGGAGATCGGCGATCTGGGCGAGGACGCGCTGCTCGTGGTCGCGCAGCAGGGCGAGGCGCTGCGGTTCGGTACCGGCGCCGGTGCGGACGAGGTCGGTGTAGCGGCGTATCTCGGGCAGGGGCATCCCGGAGGCGCGCAGGATGATGCACAGGTTGAGCCACTCCACGTCGCCCTCGGTGTAGCGGCGCCTGCCGCCGACGGCTCGCTGCACCGGATTGGCCAGGATGCCCTCGCGCTCGTAGAAGCGCAGCGCGTGCACGCTCAGGCCAGTGCGTTCGGCGACCTGACCGATGCTCAAGGTCGGTGTGTCCATTCGATCAGCCTAGGACTTGAGCTAGACCCGACTCCAGCTCCTAGAGTGCCGCACAGCCCGATCGGAGAAGAGGAGATGACCATGCGTTACCGAATACTCGGCGGCACCGGCATCGAGGTGAGCGTGCACTGCCTCGGGACCATGATGTTCGGCTCGGTGGGCAATCCGGACCACGACGAGTGCGTGCGGATCATCCATGCCGCGCTCGACCAGGGGATCAACTTCGTCGACACCGCGGACATGTACTCGGCGGGCGAGTCCGAGGAGATCGTCGGCAAGGCGCTCCAGGGGCGGCGTGACGAGGTGGTGCTGGCGACCAAGGTGCACTTCCCGATGGGGGAGGGGCCCAATCGGGGAGGCAACTCGCGCCGCTGGATCGTCCGGGAGGTGGAGGAGAGCCTGCGGCGGCTGCGTACCGACTGGATCGACCTGTACCAGATCCACCGGCCGGACCACCACACGGACATCGAGGAGACCCTCGGCGTGCTTGGCGACCTGGTGCGGCAGGGCAAGATCCGGGCGTTCGGCTGCTCGACCTTCCCAGCCGAGGAGATCGTCGAGGCGCAGTGGGTCGCCGAGCGGCGCGCGCTGCCGCGTTTCCGCACCGAGCAGCCGCCGTACTCGATCCTGGCCCGCGGAATCGAGACCTCGGTGCTGCCGGTCGCCCGGCGCTACGGGATGGGTGTGCTCACCTGGAGCCCGCTCGCCTCGGGCTTCCTGACCGGCCGGTACCGCAAGGATGGTCCGGTCGATCTGGCCACGGGACGGGCCGCGCTCACCCCGCACCGGTTCGATCCGGCGCTCGCGGAGAACGTCCGGAAACTGGAGGTGGTCGAGCAGCTGATCGAGCTCGCGGACGGGATCGGCTGCACTCTGCCCGAACTCGCCGTGGCCTTCCCCATCGCCCACCCGGCCGTCACCTCGGTGATCATCGGGCCGCGCACCATGGAGCAGCTCACCGGCCTGCTGAAGGGAGCCGCCCTCACCCTGAACGACGCGACCCTCGACCGCATTGACGAACTCGTCCCGTCCGGCACCAACCTCTACCATCCGGATGGCGCCTGGCGCCCGCCGTCCCTTGTCCCGGCTGCCCGCCGCCGGCCCTTGGCCGAGCGTGCGGCGGCGTGATGGTGTGACCGACAGGTGTGGTCCTCAGGCCTGTCGGCCCCGGCAGCGTCCCATTGGTGAGTCGCCTCATAGTCGCGGAATGCGGCCGGGGCGGTCCGGGTCGCTGGGCGCATGGTCAGGATACGTACGACCAGCCCGGCGAAGACGAGCTGTGGTGCCTGGAGCCGGACTGGAACCGCTCCTAGCGGCGCCTGCTCGCCTACCTCGCCGCCGGCGGAACCCTGACTGGGTCGGCGAACCGCACCGGCGGCGAGGCGGGCCCGTAGTTCCGGCCCGGCACCTGGCTGCGCAAGCAGGACAAGGCGCGCACAGACGGAAAGCTGACCCAGCAGCAGTCCGCGCTCCTGAACGCTCTCCACGGACGCACCGCCAAGACCGTCGCCAGCTGACCCGCGACTGCACTGTTCTCGTGTCTGGCGATGGTGGTGATCATCAGTCGGGTCGGGTCGGTAGGGCGACGGCGATCCGAACACGCTCGGCGCGAAGGTCGTCCTCGTCGTCCCCAGCGACCACATGTGACCCCCAAAGCTCTCGTGAGGAAGGGGGTCGTCCTCAAGATCCTCACGGCGAACCCGAGCCTGTCGTCATCTCCACGGACGTATCCAAGGGCCGGGACTGGTTGAATCACCTGTCACCCCGCTGACTCGATCACCCACCCTCGCAAGGCACGGCCAGGTGATTTGCATCGGGGGGGGGCTGCCCAGCCCGGTGGACGTTCCCGGTCACGGGTAGCGGCTATCGACTCCTTGGGTCGCCCACCGCCTGGTAGAGGACCTGGCGGGAGCGGCGGGTTCGGCGTACCAGGCCGGTGCGGTGGAGTATCTGGAGGTGGTACGAGACCGTGCTCGGGCTGAGGCCGAGCCGGTCGGCTAGTTCGGCGGTGCTCCGTGGTTCTGTCAGGTCCGCGAGGATCGAGGCGCGTGAGCCGCCGATGAGTTCGCCGAGGTGGCGGTCGGCGGCAGCCTTTTCGTCGGCGAGTGCGGGGTAGACCAGTACCGGCGTGCGTCGCATGGGCGGCTCGGCGGGATAGAGGGACAGCATGAGGCCGCGCTGGAATGCGCCCGGGACGAGAATGACGCCCGGCGCGGTGATCTGGAAGTCGGAGTGGTCGCCGTACGCGATGGCCAGGGCGTCGTCCGCCCAGTGCAGTCGTGGGTGGAGGCCGGCGGCCATGGCGCTGAGGCCGTGGCGTGCGGTGTGTTCGGAGCGTCGGCCGATGTCGCGCTCCAGTCGGGCCGACAGGTCGGGCCAGTCCGGTAGGAACACGCCTGTCCAGAAGGCGTCCAGTTCACCCGCCAGCCGCTCGGCGAAGCGGTCCTCGCCGGCATCGATGGCGTCGAGCACCAGCCGGCTCGGGATATGGGCCGACAGCCCGGCTTCGGTGAGCCCGTTGAGCACCATCATCATCTCCTGCCGAACCTGGCCTGGTGCGGCGGTCGCGACCTGGTGCAGTTCGTCGCAGACCGGTGGCCGGTAGGCGGTTGGCTGCGGAGTGAGGAAGTCGGGCGTGTAGCCGTGCGGGCCGACCGCCAGGGCGGCCAGCAGCCAGAGCCGACGCTCGGCGATGACGTCCCGGGCCCGTAACCGCCGCTCGCGCGGTAGGGCTTGCGGCCGCCGCCCCAGGATGAAGAGCAGGTGCATGGCCTGGAAGAGCGGCGAGATCGCGAAGCGCGTACGCGCCACGGCCTCCGCCGTCAGTCCGATACGGATCACGTTGTTCCCCCGACTTTTTCATGATCATATTCGAATCTCGTCGAAGGATTCGACCAGCGCCCTGCGATCGGGTTCCCTGGTGCTGCGACAGGAGAGGCGAGACGCCCCTCCCGTGACGGCCGCGGCTGGAGAGGGCTCAACCATGCGGAAGAAGTGGGGGCTTCGCGCTGCCACCACCCTCGACGCAGGCGCCGTCCTCGGACTGGGCATCGGATTGGATCGGCGCCGGCTCGGGCTGATCCTCCCGGCTGGCAGCAAAGCGACCCGGATAGCCGACTGTGACCAGACCGGCAGGCCGTGTCGATCCTCTGAGTCGCCCAAGCAGCCTGCTTGTCCGCCAAACCTCAATTCATCTATGAGGAGCTACTTGTGACCGTGATGCAGCTGGAAAGCGCCGTAAATGACTTGTCCGACCTCGATGTCGAAATTCAGTGGGAGCCTACCGTGCCCGGAACGAAGGCCGATCTCCCCACGGAAAATACCTGCGACCCTCCAGGTGATTGGCGCTCTGGTAGTCCATCACGGCCGGCCTGCCGACCGTAACGACCGTAACGACCGTCAACGTCGACGGCGCCGTTGCCGCCCCACGCGCTCAGCGCGACCTGGACAAACTGACGGCATCCGCGTTGGACGAGTTCGGACCCACACGGCCGACATCGCCAGCGCTCGCGCTGCCGACGGACGCACCCAGGGCAAGAGCCGCGACGGCTGCCATCGTGCCGATCTGGGACACGACCTTCTTGTTGATCACACCGACTCCTAATGGAAACGGATCCAGTCCGCCGCGCAGTCAGGCGGGTCCGGCTCAACCATTGTGCCGCCAGCCTCCACTGCGGGATGCGTCCATTTGACGCGCACGGTCCGATTTCTGTCGTGTGGCGCCCCGCTGGCGGCACCACATATCGCAATAGCGTCTCCACTGCACGGTGGCCGGGAGACGTATGACCGGCCGCCCACCCGAAGACCACCGAACCGACTGCGGCCGACGTCACATATCAAAGCCGCCCGACGACTTCGCGAAGACACCATAGACCTGACGAAATCGGCACCGGCCCGGAAGCCTGTCCGTGCCGCGCACAGCATGGACATCCCGACGAGAACCGCCCCTGCTGTCTGAATCCGCCCATTCAACACCCGACCAAAGGAGCCCATACACAATGGCCAACCGTAAGCGCATAGCCAAGATCGCCGCCGTCGCCGCAGCGCCGCTGCTTGCCGCCACCCTCGGCACCGGCACCGCCAACGCCAGCCCGAGCGCCGGATACATCGGCGCCGGCTACACCAACAACCCCCACGGCGTCTGGTGCGCCCAGCACAACATCTCCTACTGGTTCCACACCTCTGGCTCCGACCACCGCGAGCCCGCCGAGGACGGCAGCTTCGGTCCCGAGACCAAGCAGGCCATCAAGGACTTCCAGGAGGAGATGGGTCTCCCGCAGGACGGCGTCCTCGGCCCCCAGACCGGCAACGCCCTCATGGCCCACGGCGACCCCGCCTACACCGGCTCGGACATGCCCTACCGCGCGGGCGGCGGCACCAGCACCTCCTACTGCTACACGTACCTGCCCACCACCTGGTAACCACCCGGCACGGCACTGACACCGCCGCCCCCGCCCTCCACACGCGGGGGCGGCGGACCGCCGGCCCGACCCGTCCCATGGACTGGGCAACGCCGAGCCGGTCACACAGCTCGTTGTAGGCCGCGCTGGTGTATTCCCCAGGTTCAACCGGTCGTTGCAACAACACCGTCCTGTTGGATCAACGGTAGCTGCTCGTTGAAGACTTCGGCGGTTGCCTCCACCCCAGGGTCTTGCGAGGAGACAGTGTTGATCGATCGTCGGTTCTGCCCAGACGGGCTGATCCATGTCCACCCGCCGCCGGTCGGCGGATCCCCCCTTGGAGGAACTCTTGCGTTCTCGCGTCACCTCACGGACTCGGCATCGGATTCCGGCGCGGGCCCGCCGCGCGGTCGCGCTGCTCCTCGTCTCCGCCGCCCTCGGCCTCGGCTCGGCGACCGGGGCCGCCGCGGCCATCACCCCGCCGCCCGCGCTCAACCTCAACTACCCCTCGTGCCCCTCGGTCCTGTCCGCCGGCGAGTCCGACGGCTGCGTCACCGAGCTGCAGCACCAGCTCAACCTGCGCGGTGCGAACCTGACCGTCGACGGCTCCTTCGGCCCGGCCACCACCACCGCGGTGCGGAACTTCCAGACCTCTGCCCGGCTGGGCGTCGACGGCCAGGTCGGGCCGGCCACCAAGAGCGCGCTGTACGCACTCTCGCTGACGCCGGTCACCCTCACCTCGCTCCGGTGCCCGGTGACCATCCACGCGGGCCAGCACGACGGCTGCGTGACCGAGTTGCAGAACCTGCTCAACGCGCACGGTGCGAACCTGACCGCCGACGGCTCCTTCGGCCCGGCCACCACCACGGCCGTGCAGAACTACCAGACCTCCGCCGGACTCGCCGCCGACGGCTACGTCGGCCCCGCGACCAAGGCCTCGCTGTACAACCTCCCCGCCCCCGCGACCCCGCCCTCCCAGGGCACTGGCCTCTACGCGTCGGTCGTCAGCCTCGCCCAGAACGCCACCCTGCAGTACATCCCCTACGCCTGGGACGGCGGCAAGGACTCGACTCCCGGACC